>NZ_JDWE01000018.1:0-94472 GCF_000685765.2 Frankia sp. BMG5.23 | reverse complement strand
CTCGACCAGTCACAAGGCGATCGAGAACGCGATGCTCGCCGCGACCGGCCAGCCGCCGGCGGACCCGAAGCCCGCGGATGCCCGGGCCGCGGACGCCCGGGCCGCGGACGCCCGGGCCGCGGACGCCGTGCCCGCCTGGCGCCCCGCGGTGCCCGCCGCGAAGAAACAGCGGTCCGGGGCGAGGCCGGCTTCGGCGGCTTCGGGCATGTTCCCGCCCTGGGATGGTCCGCGGGATCTGCGGGCACTCGCGGCGTGGCGCCGGGAGCACCCCGAGGGCCACCTGGTCGGGGACACCGCCTGGGCGTTCGCGAACCCGGTGCTGCGTGGTGACCCCTTCGACGTTCTGATCATCGACGAGGCGGGGCAGTTCGCGCTCGCGGACACCCTCGCGGTGGCTGGCGCGGCCCGCAACCTCGTGCTCCTCGGCGATCCGCAGCAACTGCCGCAGGTGGTGGCCGGCATCCATCCGGACGGCGCGGACGCATCGGCGCTGTCGCATCTGCTCGGCGACGCCGAGGTGATCCCGCCCGAGTTCGGCTACTTCCTCGACCGGACCCGCCGGCTGCACCCGGCCGTGTGCGCGCCGGTGTCGGCGCTGGCGTACCGGGGGCTGCTGCACGCGCATCCGGTGGCCGGGACGCGCGCCGTGGCGGGTGTGCCGGCCGGGCTGTACCTGCACGACGTCGAGCATCACGACAACGGCACCCGGTCGGACGAGGAGGTGGCCGTGATCCGTGACATCGTTCGCCACCTGCTCGGTCGTACCCTCGTCGACGGCGGGCCCCCGCGCCCGCTCCTCGGCAGTGACCTGCTCGTCGTCGCCCCCTACAACCGGCAGGTGCGGGCGGTCGAGCACGCGCTGGGCAAGGCGGGCCTGCCCGGGGTGCGGGTCGGGACGGTGGACCGTTTCCAGGGCCAGGAGGCAGCCGTCGTCATCACCTCGCTCACCACGTCCAGCTCGGCCCAGGCGCCGCGGGGGCTGGACTTCCTGCTCTCCCGCAACCGGCTCAACGTCGCGATCTCCCGGGCCCAGGTGGCGGCGGCGCTGGTCATGTCACCGGCGCTGCTCGACAGCTCTCCCCGTTCGGTCGCCGAACTTCAGCTCCTCGCCGGGTTAGCCCGGCTGCGTGTCATGGCCCGAACGGACCTGCTCGCCGTGCGCTCCCCGATACATTCCTGACACTTTCCTGGTACGTTGCCGGAACCTGGTGGGTGGTGGCGATGAAGCCACGGAGTCCACTACGCGCCCGCGGCCCCCGACTCTCATGCAGATATGTAAAGTCCGTTTCGTCGGTATTTGTTTGTGCTTATTGTAAAGCCGGTGCTAGGATTCGCGACGTCTGGGCAGGTTGGGGAAGGGGATGCTCATGACTCTTACACTGGCTATTCCTAGCCGTATGCAAACTGTTCTGCCTCGGGCGCTCGTGCGCCTGCGGGCCTCATCGGGTGCACACATTACTTTCGGGGGAATGGTCGCACTCCATTCCCGCACCCTGACCATCACCAACGTGGACGGGCCGGGGCCGGCCGGGCTGATCGGTGTCGAGATCCCGTCCGGGATGGGCATCGGTGGTCAGGTCGTCAAGCATTGCCGGCCGGTCGTCATCAACGATCGAGCTGCCGCGCGAAGAGCGCTGCGATCCACCGCCGCGGAGATCGACGACACCGGTCTCGGTGCGATCATGGCGGTGCCGGTGTGCGAGGACGGCGCGGTGGCCGCGGTACTGTACGCCGCTGTCGAACCGGATCTGTCATTCGATGAGTCGGCTATTCACGCGGCCATGGCGGTGGCCCGGTTGATGGAGCGCGAACTCGGTCTCGTCAGTGGGGGGCCGCGGTCGAGAGTGCCGTCGGTACCGGTCCAGGGGCGGGTGCCGGTCCAGGGGCGGGTGCCGGTCGAGGGGCGGGTGCCGGTCGAGGGGCGGGTGCCCGTTCAGGGCGGGGTGCCGGTCGAGGGGCGGGTGCCCGTTCAGGGCGGGGTGCCGGGGGCCGTCCCGTTTCCGCGGATGCCGGGTCTGCCCCGGGAGAGCCTGCGGCTGGCCTATCGGGAGCTTCAGGAGGTCACCGAGCATGTCGCCGATCCGTTTCTGCGTGGTCGCATCGGCGGGGTGTCCGAGCTGCTGCGCGGGCTGCTCGCCGAGGAAACGAAGACGGTCGGACGGCTGACGCTGACCCCGCGCGAGTTGGAGGTGCTTGCCCAGGTCTCGTTGGGATTGTCCAACGTCGAGACGGCCCGCCGGCTGACGGTCTCGCCCGAGACGGTGAAGGCGTACCTGCGCAGCATCATGCGCAAGCTCGGTGTCCGTAACCGGACGGCCGCGGTACACGCCGCGCGCCAGATGGGAATGCTGCCCTGATCTCAGGGGTCCGCACCGGACCCCTGCCGGGGGTGTGGCCGTGGCTGCCGGTCTGGCAGTCACGGCCATTCGACCCCGCCGTATATTCCCGGCGCCGGTGTACGAGGATCTCGACCGCGGGTCGATGTGGCCTGCCATCGGTGCCATAGCGGCGTTTTCACGTTGTGCGGGCAGGAGTGGCGGGGCCGCCCGGCCGGCGAGCCGAGGCTCAGGCTGGACCTGAGGCATTGCCCTACTACCTTTGGGATTGTTCCCGGCATTCCCGCCCACTCCTCCTACGCCGCGGCGGCAGCCTATCCTCGAAGATTCTTCCAGTTGCCCTGCTTTCGGCGGCCGAATATCGATCGTGGCCGGGTTCCCGCTACACTTCTGCCTCCGGGCGAGGGTAGTTCGGAACCAGGACCCCAGGCGGGTCTACTTTCGAGGCGGAAGCTCGGGACTTCCTCGCAGTGCTCCATGCGGTGCTCCATGCCCGGACGTGTGGTCGCTGGCGGCCACCGTCCGGCCGTTACGAGATCCATCGGCACGGGAGATCCTCGAAGGAGCGTCATGCCGTCGTTCGCTGATCCGGCGCAGCAGCGCGAATCCCGACCCGATCGGGTGACGTATGCCGCGTTGTCGCACGGACGGGACGAGGGGTCGCACGGACGGGACGAGGGGTCGCACGGACGGGACGAGGGCTGGGCCGACCGCGGCCCCGCGTCGGCGGGCTCCACCGGCGCACCACCCCGTTCGCTGTTCACGATGGTGGCTGACGCGGCCGTCGTGTACCGGGGAAGGGTACTCGCCGCCGCCTGCCTGCTGGTGGTCGTGCTGCTGCCGTGGAATGCCGGAATCTACGACCAGCTCGCCACCGGTGGTTTCTACGCACCGGGCGATCCGTCGACGCGGGCTGAGCGGCTGCTCGACGAGGAGTTCCCGGACGCGCCCCCCGACGTCGCCATCATGCTGACGTCGGCCCCGGGTATCGACGGGCCGATCGCCGCCCGCCTGGGCCGGGAGCTCACCGGGCGGATCGCCGCGGAGCCGGGGGTGACCTCGGTGCTGTCGTACTGGCCGGGCGGGCCCAACGAGGCGAGCCCGCTGCTGCGTGCGAAGGACGGCCGGTCGGCCCTGATCGTGTTCCGGCTCACCGGTTCCGAGGACCGCATCCAGCACCGCCTGAACGCCCTGCACGACCGGTACGCCCACGATGGTCCGGGGGTCCAGGTCCGGTTCGGCGGGGCGCCCGCGGTCATGCGTGATGTGACCGAGCGCAGCCGTGTCGACCTGGCGCACGGTGAGCAGATCTCCGCTCCGCTGGTGTTCCTCGTGCTGCTCTACGCCTTCGGCACGGTCCTGGCCGCCCTGCTTCCGGTCCTGGTCGGCGTGGTGTCGGTGGTGTCGAGTCTCGCGCTGCTGCGGCTGGCGGCCACGCTCACCGACGTGTCGGTCTTCTCGGTGAACCTGACGACTGCCCTCGGATTCGGTCTCGCGGTCGATTACAGCCTGTTCATCTTGCGACGTTTTCGGGACGAACGGGACCGCGGGCTGCTCCCGGCGGCGGCGCTGCGCCGGACGCTGGAGACCGCCGGGCGCACGGTGTTCTTCTCCGGGGTGACGGTGGCGCTGTCCCTGACGGCCGCGCTGGTCTTCCCGATCTATTACCTGCGTTCGTTCGCCTTCGCCGGCATCATCGTCGTCGTCGCATCGGAGGTGGCCGCACTGCTCGTGCTGCCCGCGGCGCTGATGGTGCTCGGTGACCGCATCGAGCGCGGCAACGTCCGGCTGGCGTTGTCGCGCCTGAGACGCTCGGGGTCACGCCCCTCGGGTCGCCGGCGGTCCGGTGGCCACCGCGTGGGGGCCTCGGCGGCTGGCCGCGGCTGGTCGGCGCTGGCGCGGCGGGTCATGCGCCACCCGGTGTTCTTCGGTGGGGTCGCGATCTTCGTGTTGGTGCTGTGTGCCGCCCCGCTGCGCCACCTCGACCTCGCGCTGGCCGACGACACGGTCCTGCCGGCGACCGCGGAGGCTCACGTCGTCAACGACGCGATGCGGGAGGACTTCGTCGTCTGCCTGTCCTGCCAGATTCCGATCGTGGTGCCCGGAGTGGACGCGCGGGACCCGGGGAGCGCCGAGAAGCTGACCGACTACGCGACCCGCCTGTCCGCGCTGCCGGGCGTTGCCCGCATCGACACCGTCACCGGCAGCTTCCTGCGGGGCGAGCGGGTCGGTGTGGTGCCGAAGACTGCGATGAGGTACGTCGGAACGCACCGCGGCGCCTGGCTGTCGGTGTGGCAGACCGACAGGTCTCCGCTGTCCGAGTCGGCGAAGGACCTGGTCCGGAGGCTGCGGGCGGCACCGGCGCCGTTCGGCGTCCTCATCGGCGGACTCGCGCCGCACTTCCTCGACACCTCGCATTCCATCAAGCGGAGTCTGCCGCCGGCCTTCGCCGTCGTGATGACGGCGACCTTCATCCTGCTGTTCCTGTTCACCGGCAGCGTGCTCCTTCCGCTGAAGGCGATGTTCCTCAACACGCTGAACCTCGCTGCCACCGTCGGGCTGCTGGCGTTCGTCTTTCAGGACGGACACCTGACCGGTCTGGTCGGCGACTTCCAGGTGTCGGGCACGCTGGAGATGACCAGCCCGGTCCTGATGTTCTTCATCGCGTTCGGGCTCAGCATGGACTACGAGATCTTCCTGCTCGCCCGCATCCGCGAGGAGTACCTGCGGACGGGAGACAACCGCGATTCCGTCGCCCGTGGGCTGGGGACGACCGGTCCACTGATCACGAGTGTGGCGCTCGCTCTCATCGTGGTCATGGTTGCGCTGTCCGCGTCGGACATCAGCATGATCAAATTGGTGGGTATCGGGCTGACCGTGTCGATCGTGCTCGACGTGACCCTCGTTCGAGCGATCCTCGTCCCGGCGTTCATGGCCCTGGCGGGCGACTACAACTGGTGGGCTCCCGAGCCGCTGCGCCGTCTGCACGCGCGGTTCAGCCTGCGGGAGGGCGGCGACGAAGCGGCCTCGCACGCGGGGGACCCGGGGCCCGGGGGACCCCCCGACCCCGGGGGACACTCCGACCCCGGCAACCGCATGACGACGAAGATCATTTATCGGCGGGGGCGGGGAGAACCTACCCGAGGGGCCCGGCCGCCGGTCGGGCCGGCCCCGACCTGGCACTACTACCTGCGCCCGCGGCGGCGCGCGGACGGTGGGCCCTTACCGGCCATGATGGGTATCCGGGGTTTCGCACTCGACGACATCCGCGTCGAAAGCGCATAGGTAGTACGCATTAGGTAGTAAACGCCAATCTCGGCCTTGGCCGGTAGCCTCGGGAGCTGACGACTCCTACCCGCCGCCGCGGGCTTGCGCGGTCCGCCTGCGGTTGGCCTTCTTGATCGCATCGACGAGATCGTCCCTCGACATCGTCGAGCGGCCGGGGATGTCGAGCTCACGGGCGAGCGCGCGCAGGTGTGTCAGCGAGGCGTTCGCGTCCACGCCCTCGGCGGTCGGCCCGCTGTGCTGGGAGGCGGGCGTCGGCTTGGCGGCCTGATCGTCGGAGGGACCGGGCCGACTCTTCGGCCGCCAACGGTCCCCCACCTTCTCGTGGGTGTGCTTGAGCGCGGCAAAGGCCGCACGGTGGGCACGCGCACCCTCACCGTAGGTTTCCACCGCCGAGTCGTGGGTCTTCTTCCAGGTGCGGATGGCCTGATCGTCGGAGCGGGTGATGGTGGACGGAACGTCGTCCCGCATCTCGTCGGCCTGCGCCTTCTTGTCGGTCTTGTCGGTCCGCGGCTTCTTCCCGACCATGGCACTCCTCCTCCCGAACGGATGCTCAGGTCCTCCCGAGCGGATGCTTATGGACCTTCCCTCGATGCCGGGACGTATTCCCGTCCCCGTTGCCGCCGGGTAGCTCGTGGCCCGTGGTGGATCTCTTGGCGCCTTGATGCAAAGAGTGAGGCATCGGCTACCGTAGCGTGCCAATGTCTCGACCATGACGACCCGAAGGACGCCTCATGTCCCATGCCGCTGACCCGTTTCGTCGGCGTCGCCGTGAGCCCGGTCTGTCCCGGCGCGGAATTCTCGGTCTCGCCGGTGCCGGTCTGGGTGGAGGGGCGGAGGCGCTGCTCGCCGCCGCGCCGAGCAGCGCGTCCGCTGGCCCGGCCGGGCCAGCGGACGCGGGGGCCCGACCCGGTGCGGAAGCGCGGGCCCTCTCGGCGCCGGGGACGCGTGTCGTGCTCGTGCCCCGGACCCTGGCCGCCGTGACGAGGGGAGCGGGGCCCGCGACGTCGGATTTCGACATCGGTTACGTGGCGGTCCGATGGACACGTGACGGGAACGATCGCGCGGCGGATGGCAGGGCCGGTTCCGGGGGTGCCGGCACGGGGACCGCCGGGACCGCCGATGCCGGCGGTGCCGTTTCTCGGGGCGCCGAGATCCGGCTGCGCCAGCCGGGGGGTGGGTTCGACGCATGGCGGCCGCTGGCGGTCGGCTGTCCGGCGGAGCGGGACGATTCGCCGGCCGGGGGGAGGAGCGCCGCCGTGCTGGTCGCCGCGCACCGCGCGACCGGCTACGAACTGTGGTTGCCACCCGGCGCGACGTCCGTGACGTCCACCGCCCTGAACACGACGTCGGGGCCGTTGCAGCGGTTGACGGCCCCCATTGTGTCCGCCTATGCCGCCCTTTCCGCGATCTCGGCTTCCCGCGCCGCCCTTTCCGCGCCTTCGGCTTCCCGCGCCGCCTGGTCGCCGGGGCTCTTCGCCGCGCCCAGGTCGTCGCCGCCGCCCCGGGTCGCGACCGCGTCCGGGGTGTCGGCGGTCCCCGCCGCGCCGGTCGCCCCCGTCCGGCTGCCGGCGACGCTTGACCTGCGCTACCTGCCCCGGGCCGCGTGGGGCGCGGACGAGTCGCTACGGCTGTCCCCCTCGTCCGGCAGCGGTTGGAAACCGACGTACCACCCGGGCCAGGTGGTCACGGTTCATCACACGGTGACGCCCAACGACGATCCGAACCCCGCCGCCACCGTGCGGGCGATCTACCACTTCCACACGGTCGAGCGGGGATGGTCGGACATCGGGTACCACCTCCTCATCGACGAGGCGGGCACGCTCTACGAGGGCCGGTGGTCGGGAACGGACAGCGTTCCCGGCCACCGGGAGGACGGCTACGTGGTGACGGGCGCGCATGTGGCGGACTTCAACGCCGGCAACGTCGGCGTCGCGCTGCTCGGTGACCTGCGGACGCGCATCCCCACCGCCGCCGCCCGTCGCACGCTCGTCCTGGTGCTGCTCGCGTTGACCGGAGCGCATCATCTCGACCCGCTCGGCACCGTCCACTACGTCAATCCGGTGAGTGGCAGGCGTCGTACCGTCCCGGCCGTCAGCGGGCACCGCGACTGGATGGCCACCGAATGTCCGGGCGGCACGGCCTACACCGCCCTGGCAGGTGTGCGGACGGACGTCGCCCGGCAGCTGATGTGAGGCTCACCGGCTGGTGCCCCGCCGGGCGACGGGGTGGGCCGTGGACGGATTCAGGGGCGCCAGCCGGCATAGACCGCGAACCTGCCGTGCTTGACGACGCAGTCGACCGGCGCGAATCCGGCGTCGGCCAGCCAGTCGAGCTGGTCGGCGAGCGGCGCGCACCGATCGAAGGACATCCGCCGCAACGCGGCCTCCCACTCGGCGTCGTCCGAACCCGCCGCCCGGGCCTGCCGTTCGTGCATGTCCTCGTACTGCCGGGTCAGGGCGGCGGTTGGGCCGTTGACCTGCTCGAGGTTGACGAACAGCCCACCCGGCCGCAGGACGTCGCGCACCCGGCGGAACAGGTCGCGCTTGCCGGGGTCGTCGAGGTGGTGGATGGCCAGCGCCGAGACGACCGCGTTGAACGGGCCGGGAGGCAGGGCGGATGCGAGGTCCGCGACGGTGACGGCCTCGACCGGGCCGCCGGACAGCCGCGCCTGGGCCTTGGCCAGCATCGGCGCGGCGCGGTCGAACAGGTGCAACCGGACGTCGGGGACGGCCGCGACGACCGCGGCGGCCAGCAGACCGGTGCCCGCGCCGAGGTCGAGCACCGCCGGTCGGGCGCCACCCTGGCGTGCCACCAGGTCGCCGACCGATCCGTACAGCAGGTCGAAGGAGGGGACGAGCCGGCGGCGCTCCCCGTCGTAGGTCCCGGGATCCCAGCTGGGTGTCTCATAATATGAGATAGGCATCTCATTCATTGAACAATCATACGATCGGGCCCGGCCGCGCAGCACCGCTTCCGGCGGGTCCGCACATCGTGCGTCACCCCGCAGGTCCGCCCCGTACTCCGCCCCTTGGGCCTCGTGGCGCCCTGTACGCCGGCGTTCGCTCCCGCTCGTCCCGCTGTCGGCGTCGATCTCGCCGACGGTGTTGCCTTCGGTACCTGAAACTCACAGGTACCTGAAAGTATGATGTTGTTCGCGTCATGTCTCGGGAGGCGTCACGTTCGGGAGGAGGGACGCTCGGGAGGAGGGACGCATGAAACGGGTGGCCGCGGTGAGCACAGCGACGGCGGTCGCCCATGTCCTGCGGGAGGAGATTCTCAGCCGGCAGGACGGCGACCTGTACCTTGGCCAGGAGAACGAGCTGCTGGCCCGGCTCGGCGTCAGCCGGCCGTCGCTGCGTCAGGCGGTGCGGCTGTTGCAGGCCGAGGGGATCCTCACCGTCCGCCGGGGTCATCACGGCGGTCTGTACGGACAGCGGCCGGACGCGGCCGGGGTCGCCCACATGGCGTCGGTCTTCCTGCGCACCCGTCGGGCCTCGTTCGCCGACCTCAGCGCGACCCACGCCCTCATCACCACAGAGTGCGCCCGGCTCGCCGCGCTCAATCCGGATCCGGCCGAGCGGGGTCGGCTGCTGACCTTCGTTGACGCCGACGCCGGTGGGGACGCCCGCGACCACGCCCGGGCCCGGGCGCAGTGGGGCGTGCTGCTCGCCGAGATCGCCCGCAGCCCCACCCTTCAGCTCTTCGAGGACGTGCTCGGTTCGCTGTCGCGGTATCCGACCTCGCGGCCGTTCCTGCTCGACCCCGACAGCGTCGCCCTGGCCTGGGAGCAGTGTCGGTGGATCGCGGAGGCGGTGCGGGACGGCGATGCCGACACCGCCGCCATGCTGTGCCGCGAGCACGAGGACGCGATGGCCCGCTACCTCCGCGACCAGCCGGATGATCTCCTCGGCTGGTGAGCCGTCCGGCCGGGTCCATGCCGCCACCCTCGCGCATCGTCTGCCCGGCGATAGTGGCCGGCTGGCCGGGCGCGCGGGGTGGGGCCCCGTGCCTCAGACCGTGAACGTCCTGGTGATGGCCTGCTCGGTCTGCTGGAACGAGCCGTTGGAGTCGTGCACCGCCGTCTTGAGCGCCAGGATGTCCTCGGTCAGCTCGCCGGCCGCCGTCGACCACGTGGTCCGCAGCGGGGCGTACGCCTGCTGCTCCGTGCTGCGCCAGCTCAACGCCGCCGACCTGACGGCGGCGTTGGGGTGTCCGTAGGCGGATGAGCCGCGGGCCCCGGCGCCGCCGGGGTCCACGGGCCGCCTCGGTCCACGGGTCGGGTTCAGTCCAGCAGGCCGCTCTGCCGGGCGGCGTGCACGGCTGCCGTACGGTTACGGACCCCCATCTTGCGCATGATGCTGCGCATGTAGGTCTTCACGGTCTCGGCGCGGATCGTGAGGTGCTCCGCCGCCTCGACGTTGGAGCAGCCGGTGGCCACGAGGGTCAGCACCTCCATCTCCCGCAGGGTGAGGCGGAAGGGCGGCGGCTTCGGCGGGCCGGGCGTGACGACCGGTTCGTTGCGCAGCAGGGAGTAGATGTGCAGGATCTGCCGCCGGAGATGGGGGGCCGTCATCTGGGCGCTCAGCTCCAGTAGCTCGATCTGGGCCAAACGGACCCGCTCCCGCTGCGTGCGAGAGTCGGGCGGCTGTCCATCGGCGACGAATGGTCCCGGTGCGTGGTCAAAGCCGGCGGGGGTCATCGTCCGGTGCAGGCGCACCTGCATCGGGATCGAATCCGATGCCACTGGGCCCATTATGCTCCTCTCCCTATCCACGTCGATAACCCGGCTACCTCCGGCTGGGCGCCCCCGGCCAATCAGGCGCGTACCGGTGTATTCATGAAGGGGTGGTCGGTCCCGGGATCAGCCGTACACCACCTTTGTGCGATGCCTTCCATGATCCGATCGCGGGTGAAGTGGACACACCGCCACGTCGGCTCCGCTCCAGGCTGGCCGTCCGTCTTCGTCGGATGGCCGCTGCCGGCTACATCGAAAAGGTTATCTCCTTGCCCCGGCCGGTCGTCAATGGTGTCGCTCCCATGGGTGAGAACATACTGCTCCCCCCAGTCGGAAGGTTCGAGGGTAGTCTTGAATGCTACCCCGAAAGGGGCTCCTTCGGGTGCGTCATGTCACGTCGCCGCACCAAGGTCCCCCTCGGTTTGAGGGGGTGCGAAGGAGATTCCTGGAGGTCGGCGGAAACCCGCACGTCAGCGGGTTGATGGTGGGCAGCGGAAACGGCCTCGGGAGTTATCCGATGAGCCGGCTGGGTTAATAGATGGGACGGCGGCGGATGATGTGCGCGGATGCACGGGAATCCGCGCGGGTGGACGGTAGGAATAGGCCAGGCTGGCCATGGCGGCCGCGGTCACACCCGGTCGGAGCCACCCGGTCGGAACCACCCGGTCGGAGTTACCCGATCGGAGCCACATCCGGCTGGAGCCACCCGGTCGGAGCTACCCGACCCGACCCGAGCCCGCCGGCCCGCGTCGGCCCGCCGCCCCCTCGATCATGCGCGCAGCCGTGTACCGAGATCGCGAGGACGTCAAGGTCGAGGAGGTCCCCGAACCGGGGTGCCGGCCGGGGCACGTCAAACTTCGCGTCGCCCACAACGGGATCTGTGGCAGCGACCTGCACGAGCACTACGCCGGCCCCATCCTCTTCCACGCCGAGCCGCATCCGCTGACCGGCCTGTCGATCCCCCTCGTCCTGGGACACGAGCTAGGCGGCACCGTGGTCGACGTGGGCGATGGTGTCGGCTCGGTCGCCGTGGGCGACCGGGCGGCGCGCGGTGACGCTACCAGGCAGTCGGTGGTGATCGACGATGGTCTCGTGATGCGCTGAAACGCGGGTTTCCGCTCGAGCCGGCGGGTCAGGAGTGGATGACGGCCCGGCCGGTCATCGACTCGGGCAGGATCCGTACCCAGTGCGGATGCTCGATGCGGTCCGCCCAGGGCTTGAGTCCCGTCTGCTCAAGCCTGGCCAGCGTGCCCGGGTCGGTGACGGACACGGCCTTCCCATTGATCAGGACGCTCCAGCCGCTGCGGGACGCCGGATCGCGCCCGTCGACCTCGAAACCAACCGCGTCCTCCTCGATCGCGGCGGTCAGCTTCGAGCCCACGGCCGTCCGGAAGGCCACCGCCTCCCCGTCCATCACGTAGTTCACCGGCAGCACGAGGACCTCCCCATCCGCCCGGAACGCCACCCGGCCGAGCTGCTCGTTCCCGAGCAGCCACAGGCAGGTTGCGGGGGACAGCACCCCGCCACCGGCATGGTCGAAGGCGAACGCCACCCTGATGCTGGTCCCGCTGGTCTGGGTCGGTGTCTGCGTCGTGGGCATGGCCAGCTCGGTCCGATCGGTCGGTGAAGCCACGGTGACGAGCGCCGGCGCGCCCGCGTTCGGCGGGGTCATCGCGTCATCCCCCTCGTTCTGGGTAGTCGACGTACCTCCACTTCTGGACGGTAGTCGGACGGGGCGACCGCGGGCAGGGCCGGTCGTCGCGCCGGCGCGGGTCGTCCGACCGGGGGATGGCCTGCCGGTGGTCCGCACCGGTCCGCGGGGAAGGCGTTCGCCGGCCGGCCGGGACGGTGGTTACGCGGCCGGGCGGTGGTCACGCGGCCGGCTCGATGTCCGGTATCCGCGCGGCGCGGAACGTCACCTCACGCCGCAGCCGGAACCCGAGCGACTCGTAGAGCCGGATCGCGTTCGTGTTGGTCGCCGCGGCGTGCAGGAACGGTGTCTCCCCGCGGGCCCGGATGCCCGCGGCGACCGCGTGGACGAGCCGGGTCGCGAGGCCCTGGCCCCGGTGGTCCGCGTCCGTGCAGACGGCGCTGATCTCGGTCCAGCCGGGCGGGTGCAGCCGTTCCCCGGCCATCGCCACCAGCGTGCCGTCCCGCCGGATGCCGAGGTACGTGCCGAGCTCGATTGTGCGAGGCAGGAACGGCCCGGGTTTGGTGCGTTCGGCCAGCGCGAGCATCTCCGGCACGTCCGCGGTCCCCAGCCGCACGGCCTCCTCGTCCGGGAGCGCGTCGACCCCCTCGTCTACGAGCTGCGCGCCGTCGAAGATCGCATCCCCCCAGCCGGGCGGCGGGGAAGCGTCGATGCCGGTGAACGGCGCGATCGCGCCCGGGCCGAGCAGCGCCGCGACGTTGCGCCAGGTGCTCTCGTCGGGCACGTCCGGCAGGGCGACGAACGGTGACACGCCGACCGGGTAGCGCAGCACGTCACCGACCCGCTCGGCGAAATGCGCGTGCGGACCCAGGAGGGAGGAACGGACGGGGTTGTTCAGCACATGCTGGCCGGTCGCGTGCCGCCCGGGCTCCGGCCGGTCGGGTCCCGGCCGGTCGGGTCCCGGCCGCCCGGGGGCGTGCCGCCCGGGGGCGTGCTGTCGGGGAACGGCAAGCTCGGTCACGCGGCGACCTTGATCACGATCTTGCCGCGGGCGTGGCCGTTCTCCACCGCGCGCAGCGCCGCCGGGGCCTGGTCCAGCGGGAAGGTCGCGGTCACGAGCGGGTCCAGCGCGTCGTCCACGACCAGCTGGGCGACCGCGTCGAGCACGCGGCTGTCCCGGGCCCGCTGGACCGTCGTCCCGCCGTACCGGTCGCTCGCCCCAGACAAGGCCGTGACGAGCTTCGACCGGTCCGCGAGGACCTCGACGACGTCGTCCAGCGTCTCGCCCCCGACGAGATCGTAGATTCCGTCGACCCCCCGGGACGCGGCGGCCCGCACCCGGTCCGCGACATCGGGGCCCGGCTCGACGTGCGCCACGCCGAGGGCCTCGACGAAGTCCTTCTTGCCGGCGCTCGCGGTGCCGACGACCGTCAGGCCCGCATGCCGGGCGATCTGCGCGGCGGCCACTCCCACGCCGCCACCCACACCGATGATCAGCAGGGTGGCGCCGGGCGGCAGGGCCAGCTGGTGCACGCCGTCGTAGGCGGTCGCCGCCGCGACCGGAAGCGTCGCCGCGGCCACGAAGGACACCGCGGCCGGCTTGCGCGCGCTCTCCCTGGCGGTCAGCACCGTGTACTCGGCGTAGCCACCGCCCGGCGCGCTGCCGAACACCTCGTCGCCGACGGCGAATCCGTTGACGTCCGGGCCCACCTGCGTCACCACGCCGGAGGCCTCCACTCCGAGCACGACCGGAAACACGGCCGGCGGGGCGGCCGGCAGCCGCAGGCCGCCCCGCAGCTTCCAGTCCACGGGGTTGACCCCGGCGGCGCGTACCGCGATCGTGAGCTGACCCGGCCCGGCCACCGGGATCGGGAGGTCAGCGAACGCCTCCACCTCCGGACCGCCGTGGTCGTTGTAGACGTAAGCCTTCGGCACCACAACCACCGTTCCCTTCGCCGTTTCCCTGGCCGTCCCGCCGCGGCTGTCCCACCGCGTCGAGACCTCCGCGATGTCCGCGATGTCCGCGGCAGGCGTCAACGCCGACCGCGATCACCTACAACACCGGGGCGGGCCGTCACCTTCCGGCGGTGGCCGGCACCGGGACGGCGGCGGCCACCGCCGAGGTCAGGCCGATAGTCGAATTCTGGTTCTGTTCGACGTCGAAGAAGGGCCGAAGAAGATCGAAGAAGGCTGGGGGAGAGGCCGGGGGAGGCCGGGAAAGGCCGGGGTGACCTGGGAGGCCGAGAAAGGCCTGGACAGGTGCGAACCCGGCCGACTCACGTCCGGCGCAGCCACTGCTCGGTGAGTAACTCGTAGGACCGCACCTGCTCGGCGGGGGTGACCTGGCGGGGCCGGTTCTGCGCTCACGGCCACGACCCCGCCGGTGGCTACCGGCACCGAGCCTGCCCTACAGCCGACCCGGTGACTCCCATAAGCCTGCTAACTCCCTCCAGGTAGGGCCAGCGGAGTTAGCCGGCGAGGAGCTGGCGGGCCATGACGATGCGCTGGATCTGGTTGGTACCTTCGTAGATCTGGGTGATCTTGGCGTCCCGCATGAGCCGTTCGGCGGGGAAGTCCTGGGTGTAGCCGTAGCCGCCGAGTAGCTGTACGGCGTCGGTGGTCACCTGCATGGCGGTGTCCGACGCCAGACACTTGGCGGCGGCGCCGAAGAACGTGAGGTCGGCGTCCCCCCGCTCGGACTTGGCGGCGGCGACATACACCATCTGGCGCGCGGCCTCCAGCGCCATGGCCATGTCGGCAAGCATGAACTGGATCCCCTGGAAGTCCGCGATGCGCTTGCCGAACTGCTTGCGCTCCTTGACGTAGTTCAGGGCGAGGTCGAGTGCGCCCTGGGCGATGCCGATGGCTTGTGCACCGATGGTCACCCGAGTGTGGTCGAGAGTACGCAGCGCCAGCCGGAGGCCGTGACCGAGCTCGCCGATGAGACGATCCTCGGGAATTCGGCAGTCGTCGAAGAGCAGCTCGCGGGTCGGAGAGCCCTTGATGCCCAGCTTCTTCTCCGGGCTGCCGACGGAGAAGCCCGGGTCGGAGCTCTCCACGATGAAAGCGCTGATGTTGGCGCCGCGTCGGCCGTCGGGGTCGGTGACGGCGAGCACGGTGTAGTACTCGGAGATCCCCGCGTTGGTGATCCAGGACTTCTGCCCGGAGAGCACCCAGTGGTCGCCGTCGCGGACGGCGCGGGTCTTCATCGCAGCGGTGTCGGAGCCGGCCTCACGTTCGGAGAGGCCGTAGGAGAAGGCGGCCTCGCCGCGGGCCAGCGGTGGGAGGTATCGCTGTTTCAGGTCGTCGGTGCCGCCGAGGATGAGCGGGAGGCTGCCGAGCTTGTTCACGGCGGGGATCAGCGAGGAGGACGCGCAGACGCGGGCGACCTCCTCGATGACGATGCAGGTGGCGAGCGCGTCGGCGCCGACGCCGTCGTATTCGACAGGGACGTGGGGCGCGTGGAAGTCGGAGGCCACCAGCGCGTCGTAGGCCTCCTGCGGGAACCGGCTGTGGGCGTCGACGTCGGCGGCGTACGGCGCGATCTTGTCGTAGGCCAGGGTGCGCACGGCGTCGCGCAACTCGAGGTGCTCGTCGCTGAGTCGGTACAGGTCGAAGTCGGTGGCGGTCATGGGTTCCTCGCTCACTAGGTCGCTTGCCAGGGCGCTCAGTAGGTGCAGAAGAGTTACTAAGGCGCTCAGTAGGTGTAGGGCGCTCAGTAGGTGTAGAAGCCGCGGCCGGTCTTGCGACCCAGCAGGCCGGCGTCGACCATGCGGGCCAGCAGCGGCGGCGGCGCATAGAGGGGTTCCTTGAACTCCTCGTACAGCGACTCGGCCACTGCCTTGGTGGTGTCCAGCCCGATCAGGTCAGCCAGCGCCAGCGGTCCTTGCGGGTGGGCGGCACCACGGACCAGTCCCTGGTCGATGTCCTCGGCCGTGGCGAACCCGGACTCCAGCATCCGGATCGCCGAGAGCACGAACGGGATCAGCAGGGCGTTGACCACGAAGCCCGCCCGGTCCTGGCAGTCGATGGCGTGCTTGCCCAGATCGTCCTGCACGAACGCCCGCGCCCGCTCGGTCGTCTCCGGGTCGGTCAGCAGGCTCGGCACCAGTTCGACCAGGGACAGCACCGGGACCGGGTTGAAGAAGTGGATACCCAGGACATGGGTGGGCCGTTCGGTGGCCACGGCGAGCTTCATGATCGGAATGGAGGAGGTGTTGGAGGCCAGCACCGCGTCCGGGTCCTTGACGACCTCGTCGAGTCGCTTGAACAGCGTGGACTTGGCGGTCTCGTCCTCGACGATCGCCTCCACCACGAGGCCGCGGTCGGCCAGGGCCTCGATGTCCTCGACGACCTGGATGCGTTCGAGTACTTCCGCGGCGCTGGCCACCTTGCCGCGGCTCTCCGCGCGGGACAGTGATGTCTCCAGGCGCTGCCGTCCCGCGGTCACGGCGGGCGTGGTCATCTCCACGACGACCACGTCCTTGCCGGCACGGGCGCAGACCTCGGCGATCCCGGCACCCATCAGGCCACAGCCGACGATACCGACCTTGTTGATGGCGTTCACCTGGCTCCTCCTCCACGGTGTTGGTACGCAGTATCATAGTTGTGGAACTACGTACCACCAAGTAATTTCGGTGCCGTGGAGCAGCAGCCGGCCCGCTTGGCCAAGGACAGGCTCGTCGCGGCGGCGTTCGAGCTCTTCGAGGAGCGTGGCTTCGAGGGCACGACGGTCGACGACATCGCGCAACGCGCGGGCGTCGGTCGGACGACGTTCTTCCGGATCTACCGGTCCAAGGAGGACGTGATCTTTCCCGAGCACGACGTGCTGCTCGGCCACATCGAAGCCCGGCTTGCGACCGCCGCTCCAGAGACCCGCGGGCTCGCTCTCGCGGAGGCCGCCCGCATAGTGCTGCAGCACTACCTCGCCGAGGGCGAGCTCGCCCGCGCCCGCTACCGCCTGACCAGCACCGTCCCTACACTGCGCGCCCGCGAGGTGGCCGGCATCCGGCAGTATCAGCGCCTGTTCGCCAGGTTCCTGCGCGACTGGATGGGCAACGCGCCCGACGGCGCCCTGCGTGCCGAGTTGGTGTCCGCGGCCATCGTCACCGCCCACAACCATGTGCTCCGACGCTGGCTCCGAGGCGAGACCACCTCCCCCGGCGAGGAGTTCAACCGTGCGATGGAGGTGGCGCTCGAGCATCTCGAAACACCTGCTGAAGCCGGGACAGCCGTTGTCATATTCCGCACCTCCGCCGGCGTGGACGCCGTGGTCACCCGGCTGCGTCGGGCACTTGAAGAGGAACAGCGGCGCCCCTTGAGCTAGCGAGGGTGTCTGAAAGGGATGCCGGCGGACCTACTTCGCGGTACTGGTCACGGAAGGGGACGCCCCGGACCGCGCCGGGGAACGGTGGCGATCGACCGAAGGGCAGGATGGGCACACGGTCCGGGGCGGACACCGCCCGCCCGGCTGCTCTGCTCGTTGCCCCGCTCGGTCCGTTACCCTG
The DNA here is from genome assembly GCF_000685765.2 of Frankia sp. BMG5.23. NCBI lineage: Bacteria > Bacillati > Actinomycetota > Actinomycetes > Frankiales > Frankiaceae > Frankia > Frankia sp. BMG5.23. The sequence goes on along the minus strand of NZ_JDWE01000018.1, from coordinate 76,955 downwards.
CTACCCCATCCGAAGCTGGAGATCGTCTTGTCCCACCCCGAGGAAGCGGTGATTCTCATCGTCCCGGCGTCCCGGCGGCTACCATGATCGGACGCGAACCCTTCCGCGGCGCGGTCCTCGATGCGGTGCTGGAACGGATCACCTATGCCAACGAGGAGACCGGCTACACGGTCGCGCGGGTTGACACCGGGCGCGGCGGTGACCTGGTGACCGTCGTCGGGGCGTTGCTCGGCGCGCAGCCGGGGGAGTCGCTACGGATGCGGGGGCGATGGGGTTCGCACCCGCAGTACGGCCGCCAGTTCCAGGTCGAGGATTACACGACCGTGCTGCCGGCGACCGTCCAGGGCGTGCAGCGCTATCTCGGCTCGGGCCTTATCAAGGGCATCGGTCCGCGCCTGGCCGAACGCATCGTCGAGCATTTCGGGGTCGCGGCGCTGGACGTCATCGAAAAGGAGCCGGAACGACTCATCGAGGTGCCGAAGCTCGGCCCGAAGCGTACCAGGGCGATCGCCGAGGCGTGGGAGGAACAGAAGGCCATCAAGGAGGTGATGGTCTTTCTTCAGGGGGTGGGTGTGTCCACCTCGCTGGCGGTGCGGATCTACAAACAGTACGGGGACGCGTCGATCGGTGTGGTGCGCAATGAGCCCTACCGGCTGGCCACGGACGTCTGGGGCATCGGGTTCCGCACCGCGGACACCATCGCGAAGGCGGTGGGGATTCCGCATGACAGTCCGCAGCGGATCAAGGCTGGCCTGCTGTTCACGCTGTCCGAGGCCACCGACGGCGGTGGCCACTGCTTTCTGCCCGAGCCCCGGCTCATCAGCGACGCCGTGCAGATTCTCCAGGTCGACACCGGTGACGTCATCGAGTGCCTGGGGGAGCTGGTCGCCGAGGACGGGGTCGTCCGGGAGGAGGTTCCAAGCGAGGATCCGGCGACGCCGACGGCCGCGATCTACCTGGTGCCGTTCCACCGGGCCGAGATATCCGTTGCCGGCCAGTTGCGCCGCCTGCTGAATACCGGCGCGGACCGGTTGGCCGCCTTCGCCTCGGTGGACTGGGACCGGGCGTTGGGCTGGCTGCGGGAGCGGACCGGGGTCGAGCTCGCGCCGGCCCAGCGCGATGCGGTGCAGCTTGCCCTGACGTCCAGGGTCGCCGTGCTGACGGGCGGACCGGGCTGCGGCAAGAGTTTCACCGTCCGCTCCATCGTGACGCTCGCACTGGCCCGGCAGGCGAAGGTGATCCTCGCCGCGCCGACCGGCCGGGCCGCGAAGCGGCTGACCGAGCTGACCGGGCACGAGGCATCGACGGTGCACCGGCTGCTGGAGCTGCGGCCGGGCGGTGACGCCGCCTTCGACCGGGACCGCCCGCTCGACGCCGACCTGATCGTCGTTGACGAGGCGTCGATGGTCGACCTGCTACTGGCGAACAAGCTTGCCAAGGCGGTTCCGCCCGGCGCGCATCTGCTGCTGGTCGGCGACGTCGACCAGCTGCCGTCGGTCGGTGCCGGCCAGGTGCTACGCGACCTGCTCGCCGAGGGGACGCCGATCCCGCATGTCCGGCTCACCCAGGTCTTCCGAGCGGCGACCGAGTCCGGGGTGGTGACCAACGCGCACCGCATCAACCGTGGTGACTATCCGCTGGTCCGGGGACTGCCCGACTTCTTCTTGTTCGCCGCCGAGGAGGCGGAGGAGGCGGCGAAAATCACCGCGGAGGTGGTCGCCCGGCGGATTCCGGCGAAGTTCGGGCTTGATCCGCGCCGGGACGTGCAGGTACTGACCCCGATGCACCGCGGCCCGGCGGGGGCCGGCGCGCTGAACACCCTGCTGCAGGAGGCCCTGACGCCGTCCCGCCCGAACGTGGCCGAGCGGCGCTTTGGCAGCCGGACGTTCCGGGTCGGCGACAAGGTTACGCAGGTGCGCAACAACTACGACAAGGGCGCGAGCGGGGTCTTCAACGGCACTCTCGGCGTGGTCACCGCGCTGGATGTGGAGAACCAGACGCTCACCATCCGGACCGACGAGGACGAGGACATCGACTACGACTTCGGGGAGCTCGACGAGCTGACCCACGCCTACGCGGTGACGATCCACCGCTCCCAGGGCAGTGAGTACCCCGCGGTCGTCATCCCGCTCACCACCAGCGCCTGGATGATGCTGCAACGCAATCTGCTCTACACGGCCGTCACCCGGGCGAAGAAGCTGGTCGTGCTGGTGGGATCCCGCCGGGCGATCGGCCAGGCGGTGCGGGCCGCCGGTCACGGCCAGCGGCACACCGCGCTCGACCACCGGCTGCGTAGCGGGTGACTGGTGAACACCACCTACCATCGGCTCGTAACGGTAACGGCGACACGGTCAGCTCGACGCCGCCACGCCCAGGCTCACGCTGGTTGCCGCGGCTATGACCACTGCCTCCGCTTCCGCGATGACCTTCTTGACGATCGGGGCGACCGGCGTCAGGTCGGTCGCCGTCCGGATCCGCTCCTTCGCGTGCCCGCGGGACGCGCGCTCGGGTGCCACCACCTCGAGTAGACGGGCCGGGCCCGCGAGCGCGAGCAGGAGAAGTTCCTCGGCGAGCAGCATCGTCGTCTCCTCATTCGTCGGCGTTCGTGCCCCGGACCCTTACCTGGTCCGGGGACGGGGGCGCCCGGTCGGCCGGCTGGCAATCCCCGGTCGCGAAGCCGACGCCCACAACGGCGTATATCGGCCTCCGGCCGCTATGAACCATGTCACATCTACCGCTGACGTTAGATAGAGGCGCTACCTTCGTGCGGTGACGACTTCCGACACCGCCGCCGGCACCCTGTCGCTTGAGGCCGACGAGGTCCTGGCCCGGCCCGGTCCGGACAACTACAAGTGGATCGCGCTGTCGAACGCGACCATTGGCATCCTGATGGTGACGATCAACAGTTCGATTCTTCTCATCGCCCTTCCGGACATCTTCCGGGGAATCGAGATAGACCCGCTCGCACCGGAGAACACCTCGTACTTCCTCTGGATCCTGATGGGATTCCTGCTGGTCACCTCGGTGCTCGTGGTGAGTCTGGGGCGGGTCGGCGACATGTTCGGCCGGGTGCGGATGTACAACCTCGGCTTCGCGATCTTCACGCTGTTCTCGATCCTGCTCGCCGTCACCTGGATGCATGGCACGGCAGCCGCCTGGTGGATCATCATCATGCGGGTGCTGCAGGGCGTGGGCGGTGCCTTCCTCTTCGCCAACTCCAGCGCGATCATCACTGACGCCTTCCCGGAGGACGAACGCGGGCTCGCCCTGGGGGTCAACGGCGTCGCGGCGATCGTCGGATCATTTCTGGGGCTGTTGATCGGCGGTCTGCTGGCGCCGGTCGAATGGCATCTGGTCTTTCTTGTCTCGGTGCCGTTCGGCATCTTCGGGACGGTCTGGGCCTACCTGAAGCTGCGCGACAACGGGGCGCGCACCCAGGCCCGGATCGACTGGGCCGGCAACATCACGTTCGCGGTCGGCCTCATCGCGATCCTGACCGGCATCGTCTACGGGCTGCAGCCCTATGGCGGTCACACGATGGGCTGGACCAAGCCGTTCGTGCTGAGCTGCCTGTTCGGTGGTCTCGCGGTGCTGATCGGCTTCGTCGTCATCGAGCTGCGCTCCGCCGACCCGATGTTCCGCCTGGACCTGTTCCGGAGCCGGACCTTCACCATGGGCAGCATCGCGGCTCTGCTCGGCGCGCTCGCCCGTGGTGGTCTGCAGTTCATGTTGATTATCTGGTTGCAGGGGATCTGGTTGCCGCTGCATGGCTACAGCTTTGAGAAGACCCCGCTGTGGGCCGGCATCTACCTGATTCCGGTGACCGTCGGATTCCTGGTGGCGGGGCCGCTGGCCGGCCGGTTCGCGGACCGCTACGGTGCGCGTCCGTTCGCCACCCTGGGACTGGTGATCACGGCGGTGGCGTTCCTGCTGTTCGACGCCATTCCCATCGACTTCGACTATCCGTGGTTCGCGCTGATCCTGTTGCTGATGGGCCTGTCCATGGGCCTGTTCGCGGGGCCGAACACCAGCAGCGTGATGAACACCCTGCCGCCCAACCAGCGCGGTGCCGGTGCCGGCATGCTCAACACGTTCCAGAACTCGGCCAGCGTGCTGTCCATCGGTGTTTTCTTCACCATCATCGCGCTCGGGCTGGCCGCCAGCCTTCCGGACGCCATGTACTCCGGGCTTGTCGGGCAGGGCGTCTCCCCGGCGAAGGCGCACGAGCTGGCGAACCTGCCGCCGATCGGCAGCCTGTTCGCCGCGTTCCTCGGGTACAACCCCACCGAGCGACTGCTCGGCCCGGACACCCTGTCGCAGCTCGACCCGGCGAAGGCCGACTTCCTCACCGGGCACACCTTCTTCCCGAACCTTATCTCCGGGCCGTTCGGTGACGGTCTGCGCCTCGCCTTCGCCTTCGCCGCCGTCGCCTGCCTGGTCGCCGCGGGCTTCTCCTGGCTGCGCGGGAAGCAGCGGCCGCACGTGCGCCGTCCGCTGCTCGAAGAGACGGCCGAGGGGCTGGCCGGCGCGGGCGACATCGCGGCGATGGAGGACGGTGCCGGGAGCGCTCTTCCGAGCAGCCCCCTGGCCGCCGAGCGATAGGCCGCGGGCTAGGCCGAGCGTGAGAAAGGCCCTGACGTCGATGATCAGAGCCACCGATGGCGCCGTGCGGGCCGATGGCGCCGTGCGGGCCGATGGCGCCGTGCGGAACAATTGCCTGGTGCGGGACGGCGACGCGGCCAAGAGCCCGGTCAAGAGCGCAGCCAAGAGCGCGGTCAAGGATGCGGCTCGTGACCTGCGCGGGATCGGTCAGGCCGCGCAGGAACTGGGCGTCTCGGTGCGGGCCCTGCGGTATTACCAGGAGGTGGGGCTGCTCACCCCGTCCGGGCGCACCCTGGGCGGGAACCGGCTGTACGCGGATTCCGACCTCGCCCGGGTGCGGCGCATCCGCGAGCTGCAGACGCTGCTCGGCTTCAACCTGGACGAGATCCGCACGATCCTCGCCTACGAGGATCGTCTCGCCCAGGTCCGGCAGGAGTACCACGCGGCGTCCGACGACGCGGACCGCATCCGGCTGCTGACCGAGGGCACGTCGGCCTACCGGAGGCTCCGCGTCGAGATTGACGAGAAAATCAGCCGGCTGGTGGCCTTCCGTGACGAGATCGACGAACGGATCGAGCGGGCGGACCGGCTGGCCAAGGGGGTCGCCGACAGCTCTCAGTGATCATCCGATCGTCGGGTTGGGCCGGCGTGCCGGGTCGGTCCGGGAACCTCGACCGCCAGGAGCGCCACATCGTCGTTCAGCGTCGATCGCGTCCAGTCCCGGACCCGGTCGGCGAGATCGGTCAGCGCCTCGTCGAGTGACGTGTGGGCGAACGCGGCCTCGGCCGCGGGCAGCAGGGGGAAGAAGGCGTCGGTCGTGGGGGCGCGTGCCTCGGTGATGCCGTCGGTATAGAACAGCAGGCGATCCCCCGCCCGCAGCACGGTGTCCGTCACGTTGCTCCCGTCCGTGATCAGCCCGAGCGGTGGCAGCCTGGACGAGACAGTGAGCAGATCCGCCTGCCCGGCACGAACGAGAACGGGATCGGGATGTCCCGCGTTCGCCAGCGTCAGACGACTGCCGTCGACCTGCCCGACGACCGCGGTGACGAAGTCGTCCAGGCAGCTGGCATCGGCGACCTCCGCGTCGAGGTTCGCCAGCAGATCGCGCAGGTCGCCCGTGCGTCGACTCATCAGCCGGAAGCAGCTGAGCACCCGGCTCGCGATCCGCACGGCGTCGAGCCCCTTGCCCCGTACGTCACCAATGAGCAGGCGGGTTCCCCACGGGCTGTCGACGACCTCGTACAGATCCCCACCGATCATGGCCTCCACGGTGGCACTCTCGTAGCGGACGGCGAACCGCAGCCCGCCGGACGACGACGGGACGGGACTGAGGATCGTCTGCTGCGCCACCTCGGCCACCCGAGTGACGTTCTGCAGCTTCGTCTCGCGTCGGATGTTGTATCGGCTGACCAGGACGGCCATCACTCCGCCGGCCGTGACCCCGACCAGCCGGACCACCTGGGCCGTCGGGCCACCGCCGCTCCGGCCGAACAGGTCATCGTGCAGACCCAGCAGGATGCCCGCCAGGACCGCCGCCACCCCGTAGCCTGCGGTCAGCCGGGGTCCGGCGAACGTGGCCGCGAGCATGGGGCTCAGAATCGCGAGTCCGATCACGTTCCATTTCTGATTGCTCAGTTGCAGTCCGACCACCAGGGCGAGTATGAGCATCGGGGTGATCGGGGCGAACCAGCGCAGCACCCTCAGCACCCCAGTACCGCGGCACCCTCAGCACCCCGGGAGATCCGCCCGGGGATCTCGCCTTGGCCAGGCCGCATGGGTGTCTGTCTACCCGCGAGCGGTCCGGACCGAACCCGCCGGAGCCTGCTTCCAGGGGGCCTCACCAGCCAGCATGGACGCGCTGACCCGGCGGCGGGCCCGGCCGCCGAGACCTCGATCGCGCGCCTCGCCGAGCAGCTCGCGGCGCTGTGAACCCGTTCAGCGGGGTGCCATCCGGATGGCACCGTCGAGGCGGATGGTCTCGCCGTTGAGCATGGGGTTCGCGATGATCTGGGTCGCGAGCAGGCCGTACTCGTCGGGGGAGCCCAGGCGCGAGGGGTGCGGGACCTGCTGGCCGAGAGAGACGCGAGCCGGCTCCGGCAGCGAGGCGAGCAGCGGGGTGTCGAACAGGCCGGGGGCGATGGTCACCACGCGGATCTTCAGACTGGCGAGGTCGCGGGCGATCGGCAGCGTCATGCCGACGATGCCGCCCTTGGACGCCGAGTAGGCGGCCTGCCCGATCTGGCCCTCGAACGCCGCCACGGACGCGGTGTTGATGATGACGCCACGCTCGCCGTCGATCTCCTCGGTCCTGCTGATCCGCTCGGCCGCGAGTCGGATGACGTTGAACGAGCCGATCAGGTTGACCTTGACGACCCGCTCGAAGATGGCCAGTGGGAACGGCCCTTCCTTGCTCAGCGTCTTGGCGGCGTTGCTGATGCCGGCGCAGTTGACGGCGATGCGCAGCGGGCCCAGCTCGGCAGCCACGTCCAGGGCTGCCGTCACGTCCTGCTCGGAGGTGACGTCGCCGGGGCTGAATCGCACCGAACTGCCGAACTTCTCCGCGACCGCCGCGCCGTTCGAGGACGGGAGGTCGAGGAGGACCACGCTGGCACCAGCGTCGATGAGCCGGGTGGCGGTGGCAAGGCCGAGGCCGGAAGCCCCGCCGGTCACCACGGCGACTGAATCCGTGATCTGCACGTGAGTTCCTCTCCGGGAGGGACATCGGCCGGAGGCGCGGCCTTGGCTGTGCGGGGTGGAGCTGGGGGAACGAGCCGGCCGTCCCCCGACCGGCGACCAGGGGAGGCGGCCATCCGTGCACACCCCGGAAGACGTGCACACCCCGGAAGAGTAGTGCAAGCCGCGCGGGCGGACAGCGCTCCCGTGGGCCGCCAGCTCCACGCTGCCCACCGGTTGGCGCGGATTGGGACCGGGCCGGTGGGACCAGGAGGATCAGTAGGTGCAGGTGGGCGGGCCCGGCGAGGGCGCTCCCGGCGGCGCCGGTCCGGCGGCGGGTCCGGCCGCCGCCGGTGCGGGCGCAGGCGCGGTCCCACCGGCCGTCACGCTCGGCGTCACCACCGCGGTGAAGCCGGAGCCCAGGACGAGCTGGACACCGGTGATGCTCGCATCGGCGAGCAGGACCGAGCCGGGCACCGCCGCGGCGACGGTGTTCGCCTCGGCCTCCTGCCCGGGGGCGTAGAGCACCCGGGAGGTCTCGTGGGTGAGGACCGAGGCGTTGCCGGCGTTGCGGGCGTGGAAGCCCTTGGCAGTCAGCTGCTCGGTGACCTTGGAGGCGAGTCCGGCCCGCGACGAGCCGTTGTAGACGGCGACCCGGACCTGGGAGGGCGCGGCGGCGGCGCCGGGAGCGAGCGCCGGACCGGTCCCCCCGCTCCCGGCGTCGGTGGTAGAACTCGCGCCCTCGGCCTTGCCACCCATCGGCGCGACGATGCGCTGCAGGTCGTCCGGCCGGTAGAGCTGCACGGAGGCCGGGACTCCGTGCAGGCGGATGTTGCCGTTGTCGTCGATCGCCCCCTCGGCACGGGTCGGCGCGTGGACGGGCACGGTCTGCATCTGGAGGCCCCCGGTGGCCAGCCCGCGGACTCGGGTGCCGAGGCTGCGCAGGTCGGCGATGCTGGTGTGGTTGTCGAGGGTGAGCGCGCTCGCTGCCGCCGATACCAGCTTCTGGGCCTTGATCGGGTTCGTCAGGGTGTCGTCTGCCATGATCTTGTGGAACATCGAGCCGATGAACTGCTGCTGCCGGCGGATGCGGTCGAAGTCGCCGTCCGGCAGGCCGTGGCGTTGGCGAACGAAGGCCAGGGCCTGGTCGCCGCCGAGCTGGATCGTCCCGGGCCCACCGACGAATCCGCTCATCGGGTCGTTGGTGTTCGTGCTCATCCGCCACCGCCCGCGGTCGTCCTGGTAGCGGCTCGGTTTCGCGTCCGACGGCTTGATGCAGACCTGGACACCGCCGATGGCATCGGTGATCTCCTTGAAACCCTCCAGGTCCATCGAGATGTAGTGGTCGACCTGCAGGCCGGTCAGGCTCTGCACCGTCTGCACCAACAGCGACGGGCCGCCTACGGAGATCGCGGCGTTGAACTTGTCGTGCCAGGCCTTGTGACGTTTGCCGGCCCCGTCGGTGTACTCGGGGATCAGCACATACATGTCGCGGGGGAAGGAGACCATGGTGGTGGTCCCATCCTTCGTCAGGTGCGCGAGGATCGTCGTGTCGGAGCGCTGGCCCGGCGCGTCTCCGTACTTACCGTTGGTACCGGCGCGGCTGTCGGTCCCGACCAGCAGGTAGTTCGCGGTCCCCACCCCGCCGGAGTCGCCGCCCGAACCGAGGCCGAGGTCGACCCGGTTGACCTTGCCGTCGACATAGAAGTACGCGGCCCAGCCCCCCACCGTGGCCACGAACACGAGGCAGGACACGCAGGCCAGGAAGACCCGCAACCCGCGACGCCTAGCCGACCGTCCGCCGCGTGCCGACCCGGATCCCGACCGGCCGGACCCCGATCCCCGCGGGTCGAGCCGGGGTGGAAGCACCCGCGCGTGGTCGGCGGCGTCGTTCTGCGGGTGCGGTGCGGTCACTTCCCGCCTCTCCTCGAGCGGTCCGGCGAGCAGGGTCCGGCATGGCACGGAAAGTAACACGAATGGTTTCATGCTCCCTGATGAGGGGTTCAGCCGAGTTTGGCCATATCCGGGTGAGCGGCGGCGGCTTCACCGGCTTCACCGGCGGCGGACGACGATCACATAGTCCGGTCGGGTCCCGCCATCGCCGCCTGGATGTTTTCGGCGGCCGCGTCGAACAGGCGGTGTGCCAGCTCCGACAACGCGCGCGCGGCGGCCACCTCGTCCCCGATCTCGGGAACGTCGGACTCCCCGGGGTGCAGCCGGGCCTGCCCCGTCCCATGTAGATCGTCGCGGGCGCTGCCGTGCAGGGCCGCATCCGCCTGGGTACGGCCGTGCTGCTCCGTCAGGGAGATCTGCACGGTCCAGGTTCTTGTGGTGGTCATCTCGGCCTCCGTCCGACGAGTTCTCCTCGGATGAGTTCTTCCTGGTTGTCACGTGCCCGCGTGGTCCCCGGTGACACGGGGGGGTGACACGGGGGGGGTGACACGGTGCCCGGCCCGGGCACCGGCCGGGCCGGGCACCCACAGGTGGCGTATGGCCCGTTCATCGGCGCGCTTAATGTTGGGCATCCTCCGCCTTCCGGTATTGCCGGGATTCACCGTCCCGGCAACGGGAAGGCGTGGGGCGCCGCGCCGGTTGGTCCAGGAGGAACCGGTCCCTGGGAGGGACTGGTCCGAACGCGAGAACGGGAGGCGAGTGGATGACGGCCGAGGCACGAGGGCGGATTCGGCTCGAACAGGGCCGCGGGCGGGTGCGGACGTATCTGGGCGGCCAGCTGGTCGCGGATCCGTCGGCCGGCGGGATCCGCGGACGGGTCAGCTAGTCGGCACCGACCAGCGCAGCTGGGTGCCGCCGTCGGGGCCCGGGCCGAGTTCGAAGGTCCCGCCGAGATCCCGCGCCCGGGCCCGCATGTTCGCCAGCCCGCTGCGGCGGGTGGTAGGGCCGATGCCGACCCCGTCGTCCACCACGTCGACGGTGACGGCGCCGCTCGCGGCGGTCACGGTCACCTCGACACTGCTCGCCTTGGCATGCCGGGCGGCGTTGGACAGCGCCTCGCGCACGACCGCGATCAGATGGTCGCCGACGGTAGAGCCGATCATCGTGTCCACCGGTCCGTCCAGCCGGACCCGCGGGGTGAAGCCGAACGCGCCGGTCATGTCGTCGATGACGCCCAGGATCTGCGCCCGCAGGCCGCTGCCCGTCGCCGGTGCCGCCCGGCCCCGCAGCTCGAAGATGGTGTGGCGGATCTCCCGTACCGTCTCGTCGAGATCCTCCACGTAGGTGTTCATCCGTTCCGCCCGGGTGGGCCGCTCCTCGCTGGCCGCGAGGCCCTGCAGGCCCATCGCCACCGCGAACAGGCGTTGCATCACGTGGTCGTGCAGGTCGCGGGCGATCCGGTCGCGGTCCTCCAGCAGGGACAGCCGGCCGCGTGCGGCCCGGGAGCGGGCGAGTTCCAGCGCGAGCGCGACGTGCGCGGCGAACGCGGCCGCCAGCTCCAGGTCCGCGTCTGTGAACAGGTCACCGCCCCGGCGCCGGGCGAGGATCAGCGCCCCGGACGTGACATGTGACGTGATCAGCGGAACGATCATCGTTGGCCCGATGTCGAGGTCGTGGACCTCGGATTCGGCCAGTTCACGGACGTCGGCGACGACCAGCGGCGCATGGTCGCATACCGCGCGGCCGGCCAGCGAGCTCTCTATCGGTACCCGTCGGCCCCGCAGCAGGTCCGCGTCCTGCCCGGCGGCGACGTCGAAGGACAGCTCGGTCGCCGTCTCCGACCCGAGGGCCAGCGCCGTCGTGTCCGCGCGGGCGACGTCGCGGGCCCGCTGGACGATCAGCTCCAGCGGGTCGTCGCCGTCTGCGAGCAGATGCCGGGTGATGTCGGCGGATGCCTGCGACCACTGCTGGCGATGCTGGGCCTCCCCGAACAGCCGGGCGTTGTCGATCGCCACACCGGCGTTCGCGGCCAGCGCGAGCGCCAGCTCCTCGTCCTCCGCGGTGAACACCCGACCGCCGCGTTTCTCAGTGAGGTAGAGATTGCCGAAGACCTCGTTGCGGACCCGGATCGGCACCCCGAGGAAGGCCCGCATCGGTGGATGGCCCGGGGGGAAACCGACCGCCTGGAGGTGGTCGGCGATGTCGTCGAGGCGCACCGGCCGCGGTTCCGCGATGAGCAGGCCCAGCACGCCGTCTCCCCGGGGCAGCCGCCCTATCGTCTCGACGAGTCCCGGGTCCATCCCGACGTGCACGAACTGTTCGAGCCGACCGTCGCGGGAGATTACCCCGAGCGCGCCGTAGCGGGCGTCAACCAGCTCGCACGCGGACTCGACGATGCGCCGTAGCACCACGTCGAGACTGAGGTCGGCGGTGACCATCCGGTTGGCCCGCAGCAGGCCGTGCAGCCGGCTTTGAGTGGCCAGAACGTCCTGGGCCCGGTCCACCAGCTGGGCGAGAAGCTCGTCGAGCTCGAGCCGAGCGACCGCGGGAAAGATCAGCTCTCCCGGCGGTCCCGGAGACGGCGCGGTGCCGGCCAGATCGGAGGTCCCTTCGTCCGCGGAGGCGAGGTCCCGTTCGGACTCCATGTTCTCAAGACGATAACCGACCGGGCCTGGGCCGGCATGATCCGCGGGATGAGGCGATGACCATTCTTCGCTGGCCGCGCACCGGTACGCCACCATGCGGGTATGGATATCGTCAGCGAGGCGGAGTTCGGTCGCCGCATCGAGACCCATCTCGCCGCGGGTTCCGGTGTGGGCGGTGGAGCCGGTCCTCGTGGAGCCGGAGCCGGTACGGGGGTAGCCGGTCCTGGCCGATGGCGGTCGGCCACGCCGCGGGTCGTGGCGGCGGGGAACTTCGCCACCCCGCTCGTCGCGTTGCGTGTGATCGACGCGGTGGTGAGTGAATACCGCCTCTTTATGATCAACGCTCAGGGTGGCGTGCCGGAACGCGGCGGCGTGACGCCGGAGACCGCGTTCGTCGGCCCGGCGATGCGCAACGTGCCCGGCCTCGACTACCTGCCCAACCGGCTCAGCCTCGTGCCTCGCCTGCTCGCGACCACCCACCGGCCCGACGTCGTCGTGTTGCACACCAGCGTGCCCGACGGGGGGAAGGTCTCGCTCGGCACCGAAGTCAACATCCTGCCGGCCGCGGTCGAGGCGGCCCGCGCGCACGGGGGACTGGTGGTCGCCCAGCTCAACCCGGCGATGCCCTACACCTTCGGCGACGGTGAACTGAGCATCGATGACGTCGACCTCGCCGTGGAGGTGGAGCAGCCGCTCGCCAGCCCCGCGGTCACGCCCGTCGACGACGTCCGCGGGCAGATCGGCGAGCGGGTCGCCGCGCTCGTCGAGGACGGGGCGACCCTGCAGCTCGGCATCGGCGGTGTCCCGAACGCCACGCTGTCGGCCCTCGTCGACCGGCGGGATCTGCGCGTGTGGACCGAGACCTTCTCCGATGGCATGCTCGCGCTCGAAGCCTCCGGCGCGCTGGCCGCCGGGACACCGCTGCGGACCTCGTTCCTGTTCGGGTCGGCCGAGCTCTACTCGTGGGCGCACCGCAATCCGCGGCTGCTGCTGGTGCGCACCGAAATCGTGAACGACCCGGGGGTCATCGCCCGGCAGCCGCGGATGACCTCGATCAACACCGCGCTGCAGGTGGATCTGTATGCGCAGGCGAACGCGTCCTGGATCCGCAACCGCATCTACTCCGGCTTCGGTGGGCAGTCCGACTTCGTCGTCGGCGCGCTGCACGCGGCCGACGGCAAGGCGATCATCGCCCTGCCGAGCCGGCATGCCCGGTCGGGGGATTCCTGTGTGCTGCCGCGGCTCACCAGCCCGGTCACCAGTTTCCAGCACAGCTACGTCGTGTCCGAGAACGGGACCGCGGCCGTGTGGGGGCGCGGCCAGCACGAACAGACCGCCCGACTCATCGACCACGTCGCCCACCCCGACGCCCGAGCCGGCCTGACGGAGGCGGCCGGGTCGCTGGGACTGCTCGCCGGCCGCGCATCGTCAACCGTCTGATCCGGGACCGTCTGATCCGATGATCGTCTGATTCGGTAAGCTGACCAGAAAGCCGAGGAACGCACGACAAGTCACCGGGTGGTCCGCCGCCAGGAGCGGCTTTGCGTCAAAAAGCGCGAGAGTGCCCCGGGCGTTAAAGACGCGAACACGGCATCCATGGCGGCCATGGCTGCCGCCGTCAAACAGCATGGCTGGAATAAGCCGCCCCCAACGGTCAGTTCTGTCGTTCCTGCGTCGAGAATCGGCCGAGCCCGGTCCCAAGACGCGACACGCAAGTTTTTCAATCGCCGGTGACGCCCAGGCCGACCGCTAGCCTCGCCATGACGGAAAGGAAAGGATAGGTCCACCGTCCGCGGGCAACGGGGTCGTTCATCTTCGGGAGAAAAATGTGGGACAGACACGCGACGGGACTATCTCGTTGGCTACGGGCGCGAATACTCTCACGTCGGCGCCTGACACCGACTCGACCGAATCTCCCGACATCGGCGACGCAGGACGGGTTCTGATCGTAGTTCAGAACCTGCCGATTCTGATCGACCATCGGACGTGGCAGGAATGCCAGGCGCTTCGCAACCAGGGCTACCAGGTTGCCGTAATATGCCCACGGGGCCCGGGGCAGCGGCGTCACCAGATCGTTGACGGTGTCAGCATCTGGACGTATCGTGGCGCACCCCGGACCCAGGGTGTGCTCAGTTACGTCTTCGAGTTCGGCTACTGCTGGGTGCGAACCGCTGTCCTGTCCGTCGCCGTGGCCCGCCGGCACGGATTCGACGTGATCCAGGCATGTAACCCGCCGGACACGTACTGGGCGCTCGCGCTGTTCTACAAGCCATTCGGCAAGAAGTTCGTCTTCGACCATCATGATCTCTGTCCGGAACTCTATCGCTCACGGTTCGGTAAGGACGGGGGGCTGTTGCTCCGCGCGTTGCTGCTGCTTGAACGGATGAATCAGCGGGTCGCTGACCACGTGATCGTGACCAACGAATCTTACCGGCGGCTGGCCCTGACCAGGGGGCGGCTGCCGTCGGAACGGGTGACCGTCGTCCGAAACGGACCGGACCCCGAACTGATGAAGCCCGCCGCGGAGCGGCCCGAATTGCGGCGCGGCCGGCAGCACCTTGCCTGTTATCTGGGAATAATGGGCCCGCAGGACGGTGTCGACCGACTCCTCGATGCCATACATCACTATGTCCACGTTCTCGGGCGCACCGACTGCGCCTTCGCCCTGCTGGGATTTGGTGACTGTCTGGACGATCTGCGGAAACAGTCGAGCCGGCTCGGTCTCGACGACTGGGTCGAGTTCACCGGGCGGGCCGACGACCAGATGATCCGGGACTACCTGTCCACCGCCACGGTCGGATTGTCGCCGGACCCGCGGAGCCCGCTGAACGAGGTGTCCACCATGTCCAAGACGCTCGAATACATGGCCTATGCGCTGCCGGTGGTGGCCTATGACCTGACCGAGACCCGGGTGAGCGCCGAGGACGCCGCCGTCTATGTACCCTCCGACACGGTGGCGGACTTCGCCCGGACCCTCGCCGAACTGCTGACGGACCCGGACCGACGCCGGACCCTTGGCGCCCGGGGTCGGGAGCGCATTGTGAACGAACTGTCCTGGCGGTATTCGGAGCCCCGCTACGTCGGGGTCCACGACCGGCTACGTGGTCGCCAGGCCGGCCACCCCAGTATCCCGGTCCCTCGTCAGGGCGGCTTGACCCGCGTGAGCGGCTCGGCAGCGCCGGTTCACGCGACCGGCTCCCGGGAACGAGCGGAACGATGAAGGTCGGTATTCTTGCCGGCGGTCTGGGCAGCCGGTTGGCGGAGGAGACGGTCATCAAACCCAAACCGATGATCGAGATCGGCAACCGGCCGATCATCTGGCACATCATGAAGTACTACGCTCACTTCCAGTTCACCGATTTTACGATCGCCCTGGGGTATAAAGGCGAATATATCAAACGCTGGCTGGTGGACTACGCGGCGCTGACCAGCGATCTCACGGTGTCGCTTCGGCAGAGCGCTGTGGAGCGGCACGGGGGTACCTCGGAGGATTGGCGGGTAAATCTGGTCGACACCGGTCAGAATACCGCCACCGGCGGTCGTATCAGGCGACTCGCGCCCTGGCTCGGTGACGCGGGGACGTTCATGTTGACCTGGGGGGACGGCGTAGCGGACATCGATCTCAACGCGTTGCGCGACTTCCACCGCTCGCATGGCAGGATCGCCACGCTGACCGCCGTGCGGCCACCCGCCCGGTTCGGTCACCTCGAGCTGGCCGGGGACCAGATTGTGGAGTTCTCGGAGAAACCACAGGCCGGTGAGGGCTGGATCAACGGTGCCTTCTTCGTCCTGGAACCGCAGGTCTTCGACTACATTGCCGGCGACGACACCCAGTTCGAGAAGGAGCCCCTTGAGAGGCTCGCCAAGGACGGTCAGCTCATGGCGTATCGGCATGGCGGCTTCTGGCAGTGCATGGACACGGTACGCGACCGCAAACTCCTGCAGTCACTGTGGGATGGTGGCTGTGCGCCCTGGAAGGTATGGGACTGAGCTCGATGCGTATTCTGGTCACCGGACACGACGGATATATAGGAACCCGTCTCATCCCGCTCTTCCGGGCTGCCGGACACGATGTGGTGGGTCTGGACAGCGGACTGTTCTCCGGGTGTACCCTCGGACCCGATCCGGACTTCGTGCCGGCGTTGAAACTTGATATTCGGGACGTCCGGCCGTCCCAGCTGGAGGGTTACGACGCGGTGGTCCATCTGGCGGGCATATCCAATGATCCGCTGGGTGATCTGAACCCAGCCGTGACCTATGACATCAACGCCCGGGGGACGTTGCTGGTTGGGCGTGCCGCCAAGGCCGCGGGCGTACCGCGTTTCGTCTTCTCGTCCTCGTGCAGCCTCTATGGTGCGCACGGAGACGCGCCCATCGACGAGTCGGCCGAGTTTCATCCGGTGACTCCCTACGGCGAGTCAAAAGTGATCGCCGAACGAGAGCTCGCCGAGCTTGCCGATGACGATTTCAGCCCGGTCTTCCTGCGTAACGCCACGGCGTACGGCGTCTCACCCCGACTGCGTGGTGATCTTGTGGTGAACAATCTCACCGGCTACGCGGTGACGACCGGCGAGGTTTACCTCAAGAGCGACGGGACGCCGTGGCGGCCGCTGGTACACATCGAGGACATCGCCCGGGCGATGCTCGCCGTGTGCGAGGCGCCCCGCGAGAAGATCCACCTCAAGGCCTACAATGTCGGCCGGTCGGCGGAGAACTATCGGATACGCGACGTGGCCGCGATCGTCGAGGAGGTCGTGCCGGGCGGCCGGGTGGTCTTCGCGGACACGGCCGGGCCGGACAAGCGGAACTACCGGGTGGACTGCGACCGTATCGCCGAGGAGATACCGGGATTCCGGCCGGTGTGGACCGTCCGCAAGGGGGTCGAGGAGCTCTACCTGGCCTACGTCGCCGCCGGGCTGACCAAGGAGGAGCTGATCGGCTCCCGCTTCCAGCGGATCCAGCGCATCCAGCAACTCATGGCGGACGGTCTGCTCGACGTCACCCTGCGGTCGGCCGCACCGATGCGGGTGCCATGAGCGTGCTCGGCCGCCGCTGCCGCGGCTCGACATACCTGCGGCGACGTACCCGCGGCGGGGCTGCCGGTTCATCCTTCCCGTTCCGACACCGAGGGTCGTTCCATGACTGACCAGTCCACCGCCTGCCCCGCCTGCGGCGGTTCCCGTCTCACCTCCGTCTATACAAAGGACGACGTCCCGTCGCACAGTTGTCTGCTGCTGGCCGACGAGGACGAGGCCCGGGCGTTCCCGAAGGGTGATCTGCGGATCGCCTTCTGCGAGCGCTGCGGCTTCATCATGAACACGGCCTTCGATCCGACCAAGAATCAGTACTCCGCCCGGTACGAGGAGACGCAGGCATTCTCCACCCGATTTCAGGAGTTCGCGCGGGACCTCGCCAAGCGCTGGACCGACAAGTACGATCTGTACGGGAAGACGGTCCTGGAGATCGGGTGCGGCAAGGGTGAGTTTCTCGTCCACCTGGTGGAGCAGGGTGCCGGCGCCGGCATCGGGATCGACCCGGGTGTCCGGCCCGAGCGCATCACCAGCCCGGTTGCCGGCCGGCTGACCTGGATCACGGACCTCTACTCCGAGCGGTATGCGCACCTGACCGCCGATGCCGTCGTGTGCCGGCACACCCTGGAGCACATCGCGCCGGTCGGCGACTTCATGCGGATGATCCGGGCCGCGCTCGGTGACCGGACCGATATCCCGGTCCTCTTTGAGCTGCCGGACGTCCTGCGGGTGCTGCAGGAGGCGGCGTTCTGGGATGTGTACTACGAGCACTGCTCCTATTTCAGCGCCGGTTCGCTGGCGAGGTTGTTCCGAGCTACCGGGTTCGAGGTGCTCGACGTCTCCCTCGACTATGACGATCAGTACCTGCTGATCGAGGCGCGGCCGTCCACCGTTCCGGCGGCCGGTGACCCGCTGCCGATCGAGGACGACCTGGCCACCCTGCGCGTCGGGGTACGGCACTTCCAGCGTGAGGTGGCCACGACGCTGAACCGGTGGAGCGAGATGCTGTGGCGCGGGCACCAGCGCGGCGAAAAGGCGGCGATCTGGGGTTCGGGCTCCAAAGGTGTGTCGTTTCTGGCGACCCTCGGCCCGGCCGCCGACCTGGTCCGCTACGCCGTCGACATCAACCCGCACAAACACGGCATGTTCATGGCGGGCAGCGGCCACCGTATCGTCCCGTCCGAGTGGCTGCGGGAAGATAGGCCGGATCTTCTGATCATCATGAATCCGATCTATCGTGACGAGATCGCGGGGGAGTTGACCCGGCTGGGCGTCGACACCGAGCTGAGGGCCGTCTGAGTGAGCAATGTCTGTCTGGTGAGCAACGTCTGTCCGGTGACCAATGTCTGTCCGGCATGCCAGGGCACCGCGCTCGAAGACCTGGTACGTGTTGAGCGTTCGCCGGTGATGACCGGCGTGCTGTGGCCGTCGCGGGAAGCCGCCATGACCGCGCAGCGCCGTGCTCTGGAGCTGTCGCTGTGTGCCGAGTGCGGCACCGTGGTCAATGTCGCGTTCGAGGCCGGCCTCGTCGAGTACGGCGGCGAGTATGACAACTCGCTGCACTTCTCGCCCGCCTTCCGGGCGTACGCCGAGGCGTTGGCGGACCGTCTGATCGTCCGGCATAACCTGGTGGGGCGGGAGGTTGTCGAGATCGGGTCGGGCAAGGGGGACTTCCTGCGCCTGTTGTGTGCCCGGGGACTGTGTGCCGGAACCGGGTACGACCCGACCTACATCGGCCCCGAACGTGCCGACGACGCCGCGGTGACCTTTGTGGTCGACCTGTACGGTTCGCGCTATTCCCATCTCCCGGCGGATCTTGTCGTCTGCCGGCACGTCCTCGAGCACGTGTCCGATCCACTGGGCTTTCTGACCGATATCCGCAATGCGCTGGGCGGCCGGGACGCGTCGCTGTATCTCGAGGTGCCCAACGGCGGCTTCGTCCTCGGCGAGGCGGGGGTGTGGGACTTCATCTACCCGCACGTGTCGTACTTCTCGCCGGCTGGACTTCGGCGGGTGGTGAGCGCGGCCGGGTTCACCATCACCGACGCCGGAACATCCTACGGTGACCAGTTCCTCTGGATCGAGGCCAAGACGGCGCCGACGACCCGTCCGTCCGGTCGGATCGGACCGGCCGCCGGCGAGGACGTGGTGGCGACGGACCGCTTCGTGGTCCAGGCCAGAAAGTTCGGTGACGTCTACCGGGAGGTTGTCGGGCGCTGGTCCGCGCATCTCGCCGACCTGGCGACGGACGCCGATTCCGCCTGGGACGCGCCGCGTGCGCTGGTCTGGGGCGCGGGGTCCAAGGGGGTGGCATTCCTCAACGTGTTGGACGTCGGTTCCGCCGTGCGGGGAGTCGTCGACCTCAACCCGCGGAAGAGGGGCCTGTTCGTGCCCGGCACCGGGCATCCGGTGTTGGCACCCGAGGACCTGTCGGTGGAGCGGGTGGGGCGCGTTTTTCTTCCGAATCCGCTGTATCTGGACGAGGTGCGCGGCCGGTTGGCGGAACTGGGTGTGCCCGCGGAGGTCGTGCCACTTAGCAGCTGACAATCTCGTCAGCAGAGGTTCGGCTCCGGTCGGACGGAGGGACGATGGAGAATGGCCATACCTGTCGACAGCGGCACCCAGGACGAGGCCCGACCCAAGGGACCTGATCGCCAGGCGGGGCGTGGTGTCGTGGGGCGTGATGTTGTGGGGTGTGATGTTGTGGACCGTGGTGTTGTGGGGCCCGGTGTCCCGTCACCCCACCCGGACGCCCGGCCGCTCGTGACGGTGGGACTACCCGTCTTCAACGGGGAGAACTTCCTGGCTCGGGCGCTGGAGTCGATCGTCGTGCAGGACTACCCGAATCTTCAGATCGTCGTCGCCGACAACGGCAGCACCGACCGAACCGAGCAGATCTGCCGGGAATTCGTCCGCCGGGATCCGCGGATCGAGTACCACCGGAGTCCGGTGAACCGCGGCGCGGCCTGGAACTACAACCGGATCGTCCACCTCGCCGCGGGAACCTACTTCAAGTGGGCCGCCCATGACGACCTCTGCGCCCCCGCGTTCGTCAGCCGGTGCGTCGAGGCCCTGACTGCCGCGTCGTCCGCCGCCGTCCTGGCCTACCCCAAAACGGCGCTCATCGACCTGAACGATACGGTGACCGGTGGCTTCGAGGATGGGATGAACCTGTGTGAGCCGACGCCGCACGAGCGTCTGCGACACTTCCTGTCGACCCGTACGGAATACCATCCGGTATTCGGCGTCATACGGGCAGAAGCGCTCCTGAAGACGGATCTCATCGGAAAGTACGTCGGTTCAGACGTGGTTCTCCTGGCGCAGCTCGCCCTGGGCGGCCAGTTTGTCGAGGTGCCCGAACGCCTGTTTCTCAGGCGTTTCCACGAGAATACTTCTATGAATGCCAACCCAGATGCCGCGGAACGCGCTCTGTGGTTTGACCCGCACCGGCGGGCGCCGTCGCTGCCGATGGTGGAGAAGACCATCAGGATGGTTCACGTGATCCTGTCCCACGACCGGCTCGACCGGGCCGAGCGGGCTCGCTGCCTGGCGGTTCTGGGGCGGCAGTGGGCATTGCCCCATGCTCGGCACATGGGTGGCGAGGTACGCGCGGCATTCGGGACCCGAATCGGGACCCGAATCGGGACACGAATCGCCGCGAAGTTCCCCTCCCAGCGGTCCAGGTAGCGCGGCGACACGCGGGTCGGCCTGCATATCGGCGCGGCGCAGGGCGACTACATTGAATCGGTCCAGGCTGATGATGGGATCGGTTCAGGTGCATGAATCCTTGGAGCCCCGAATGACAGAACCTTCCGGTCATGGTGCGGACCAGGCCTCGCCGTCGGCGTCGTCGGCTTACCGGGGGAGTCCGACATGGACATCGTGACGGTCTCCAGAACGGCGTTCCGCCGATGGTATGTCATGCTTCCGATCCTGCTCGCCACGGCGGCCGCAATCGGGATCACGATGTCTGTCGCCAAGCCCGTCTACCAGACGAAGGCCATGGTCCTCGTGGTCGGCCCGTCGGTGGAGCAGAAGCTCGCCGCATCCTCCTCCGGTTCCGGGTTTATCCTGCAGCCCGTCAACCCGCTTTCCTACTTCGGCGATTCGCTCAAGTCGCTGGCTCTCACGGAGTCGAAGATCATGGACTCTCGCCAGGTACGGGAGGAGATCCGTTCGGCTGGATTCCATGGTGACTACGAGATCTCGGTGCAACCGGAGACGGTATTCCTCGACATAACGGCCACGGCCGCCGATCCCACCGAGGCCACTCGCACCCTGGATCAGGTGGTACGTGTGATCACCGCGAAGTCGAACGGCCTGCAGTCTGCTGTGCCGCCGGACCAGCGTTACCGGATAGCGCCGCTGTCCGAGCCGCCGCTGATGAGCGTGCGGCCCGCCCGCAGCCTCAAGCTGCTTGGCACCGTCGCGTTCCTCGGCGTAGCGGCGGCGCTGGGGCTGGCGCTTGCCGTCGACGCCGAGGTCGGGCGCCGGGCCCGGTCACGGTCACGGGCGGAGCATTACGGTGCCGCCCGGGCAGGCGCCAGCCGCGGCCGGGGTCGGCGCGGACGGCACGCACTGCCCGAAGATTCCATGGCGGGCACTCGACGGGTCGCCTGGCGGTTCGAGGCGAATCGGTGAGAGGCGAACCGGTGATCAGCGGGCTGGTGGCCGGATGACCGCCGGCTCTCTCGTCGGCCGGGCGGCGCCGGGGGTCGGGCCGTTCGGTACCGGCCAGGCACCCGGCGTCGCCGGGCCGGTGCTCGCCGCGGTCGCGTTCGGATCCGCCACCGTAGCGGCGGCGATGGTGCTCGGGCCGGTCGGGCCGGCCGTGGTGCTGGCCGTCCCGGCCGTGGCGGTACCCCTGCTGGCGAGTCGGCGGGACGCGGTGACGCTGCTGACATCGATGGTCTTCGTTCTCTTTGCCGTGCCGGCGACCTACCGGCTCCCCCCGCTGGGGAAGCTGACCGTGCCCGTCGGCCTCTGCTGTCTTGCCGGCTGGCTGGTTCACCAGGCCGCACGACGTGCCCGCTTCGACCCGGTGTTCCAGCCGGTGCGGGCCGCGACGCTGGTACTCGTATGGGTTCTCACGCTCAGTTTCGCGATGATGTTCACCCGCGTGGTGGAGGCGACAGAGGTCAGCTCCGCTCATCGCAGTCTCGTGACGGTGGTGGCACAGGCCGGGGTGACGCTGTTGGCCGCCGATGCGATCCGGTGCCGGACCCGGCTGGACAGCCTGCTGCGCCGGGTGGTGCTGGGCGCCACCTTCATGGCCGCCATCGGCGGGATCGAGTTTCTGACCGGTCGTAACTACAGCGCCGTCCTGGTCCCCCCGGGACTGTCGCTCAGTCCGGACGTCGATCGCATTGACGTCCGGTCCGGCTTCGAGCGGGTCGCCGCGACGGCCGTGCATCCGATCGAGTTCGGGGTTGTCCTGGCCGTGGTGTTGCCGTTGGCCCTGCACTACGCCATTGCCGCCCGCGGGTGGGCGCGGGTCGGTGCCTGGGCCCAGGTCGCCGTCATCGGGGCCGTCCTGCCGATGAGCGTCTCGCGAAGCACCGCCGTGAGCCTCGCCGTGGCGATCCTGACCCTGACGGCGATCTGGCCGGTTCGCCGCCGCCTCAACGGCCTGCTGGCGCTGGCCGGGTCCGTCCTCGTCCTGCACACGGTGTTTCCCGGTCTGATCGAGGCGACCGTCTCGCTGTTCCTGCGGGCCGACGCGGACCCCAGCGTGACCGGCCGCACCGAGGACTATGCCCCGGTCTGGAAGTTGTTCACGCAAAGGCCGCTCCTCGGCCGTGGGCTGGGCACGTTCACCCCCCACCAGTACTTCTACCTTGACAATCAGCTACTCGGCTCGGTGCTGGAGACCGGAGTCGTCGGGACAACCGTGCTGCTGGTCTGGGTCGCCGTCGGTCTCTCGGTGGCCCGTGGGGCGCGGCGGTGGGCCCGGGAACAGCGTGACCGGGAGCTCGGCCAGGCGTTGACGGCCTCGATCCTCGCCGGGGTCGCCAGTTTCCTCACCTTCGACGCCCTGAGCTTCGCGTTGCTCGCCGGCCTGCTGTTCCTGCTCATCGGCTGCGCCGGAGCACTCTGGCGGATGACCGCCGCACCGGCGGTCCTGGCCCCCGGGGGGCAGCGGTGACCCAGCCGGCCGTGACCCAGCCGGCCGTGACCCGGTCGGCCGCCCCGTCGGGGGCGAGGGAGACCGTGGCGGAACCGTCGCCGCCCCGTCGGGCGCCGCGCGGTTCGATGGCCAGCGGCGCCCGGTGGATGTCGGTGAACCAGGTTGTCGTGCAGGTCACCCGCCTGCTGGTCCAGGTCGTCCTGGCGCACCTGCTCGAACCGCGGGCGTTCGGTCTCATGACGATGGCGCTGGTCATCGTGATGTTCCTCGAAATTCTGCGGGGTTTCGGGACCGGCATGGCGGTCGTCCAACGAGACAAGATCAGCGAGCGGCTGCTCAGCAGCGTCTTTTTCCTCAATATCGGGCTTGGTCTGGTCATCTCGGGCCTGCTGGCGTTGCTGGCGCCCGGCCTGGCCAGCCTGTACGGCGACTCGGCGCTGACGCCCGTGCTCCAGGTCCTGGGCCTCGGCCTGCTGCTCGCCAGCCTCGGTGACCTGCAACAGTGGCTGCTCCGCCGGGAGATGAAGTTCGGTGCCGTCGCCGCGGCGAACATCATCGGGACGGCGGCCAACGCGGCCTGCTCGATCGTGCTCGCTCTGCTGGGCTACCAGGTGTGGTCACTGGTCATCGGCTATCTGGTCGGATTCGGGGTCACCACCCTCGTCGCGTGGCTGCAGTCGCCGTGGCGTCCCAGGGCCTCGTTCAGCCCCGCCGAGGTCAGGTCCGTGCTGCGTTTCAGCGCCAACCTGAGCGGGTTCAGCGTCTTCAACTTCTTTCTGCTGCACGGCGACAAGGTGATTGTCGGGCATTTCCTCGGAGCCCAGCAGTTGGGCTACTATGGCCTGGCGCAGCGGGTGCTCATGTATCCGGTGAGCACTGTTTCCACGGCGTTTCAGGAAGTCATGTTCGCCGGTCTTTCCCGGCTCCAGAACGATCACTCCGCGATCCGCCGGGTCTATTTCCGGTCATGCGCGGTCGCCGCTCTGGTCTGTTTTCCGGTCATGGCTGGACTCACTGTCGTCGCGCGCGACGTCGTCCTGGTCGTGCTCGGCGCGCGCTGGGAACGGCTGGTGCCGCTCATCTGGCTGCTCGCCCCGATCGGCGGCATCCAGTCGGTGAGTTTCAGCGTCGGAGTCCTCTACAACGTGAAGGGAAGAACCGACCTGCTGCTGCGCTGGGGAATCTTCTCCGGCCTGCTGATGCTCGGCAGCTACTTCGCCGGCCTGCCGTGGGGAATCAACGGGGTCGCGGCGGCGTACGCCATCGTGATCGTCCTCCTGCTGCCGCCCGGCTTCGCGATTCCCTTCAGCCTGGTGGACGCGAAGCCGCGCGAGCTGGTCACCGCGGTCTGGCCGCACGTCGTGGCGACCGCGGGGACCGTCGCCGTGATGGCCGCCGTCCAGTGGCTCACCCACGGGTTCCGGCTCGCCCGCCCGGTGTGCCTGTTGGCGAGCGTGCTGGCTGGTGCCGCGACCTACGTCGTGATCACGTGGAGGCAACGTCCACCCGCGTTGGCGGACCTACTGCAGTGCGTCCGGCGCGCGAGCGCCGGCTCGGGGCAGCCTGCTTCGGCGTCGTCGCGCAGAGACGGCGCGCTGGGCCCGACGGCTCACGGGTGAACCCGATGGCTCAACGGTGAAGGAGTTCACTCTTATGAAAGACGCCCCCACGGCGGATCAGCGGGACGTGGTGCTGGCCCTGCCGATCGAGACGCTCCAGGACATGGCGATCAGGGCGTACATGCGTCCTCCCGATCGTCTCCTGCTAACCCTGCTGCGATCGCCCCGGGTCCGGCGCGTGGTGGTGGCCGAGCCGTTCCGGAGCCATCTCGGTACGGTGCTGCGGGGCGGCCGGAGCACCGTCCTGCCACCGTCCGGTGGCGTTGAGGGGCATCTGGTGTCGCCGCAGCGGTGGCGCCGCAAGGACCCGGTGACGCTGCCGTCGCTGCGGGCGGCCTATCGGCGGTATGACAGGAGGCTCGGCCGGGCCGCGGCCCGAGCCGGCTGTAAACGACCCGTCGTGATCACCATGTATCCGCCGCTGGCGGGCTTTGCCGACATGTCCTGGGCCGGCTCGGTCATGTACTACGCCCGGGACGACTGGGCGACCTACCCACCGCTACGGCGGTGGCATCCGGCCTTCCGGCATGCCTACGAGGAGATCCGGCGCCGGCGGCTGCCGGTCATCGCGGTGTCCAGGCCGCTGCTGGAACGCCTCCATCCCACCGGTGCCGGGCCGACCGGTGCCGGGCTGGTCGTGCACAACGGTGTCGATCCGGCCGAGTGGCTGCGCCCGCCGTCCCCGCCGGACTGGCTCCGGCGCCTCCCGCGGCCGTGGTGCGTGTATGCGGGCACCGTCGACACTCGCCTCGATCTGGACATGATTCGCCGCCTGGCGTCGGCCGGCACCGTGATTCTGGCCGGCCCCATCCCGGACGAGGCCTCCGTCCGGTCGCTGCGGTTGCTGCGGTCGGTGCGGTTGCCTGGGCATCTGCCCCGGCCGGCCGTGACCGGTCTGATCGCCGCGGCCGACGTGTGCCTGCTCACCCACCGGAGCACTCCGTTGACCGAGGCCATGGACCCCATCAAGATCTACGAATATCTGGCGGCCGGGCGTCCCGTCCTCGCCACGGACCTCGCCCCGGTTCGGGGCATCGGGCGGCGGGTCCGGTTGCTGCGCCCGGGGGACGATCCGGTGGCGGCGATGAACGAGGTCCTGATCTGGCCGGCCGTCACGGAGGCTGACCGGCTGGATTTCGTCGCGGACAACAGCTGGTCCGCTCGGCACGTCGCCTTCCTGGACTTCGTCCTTGGCCCGGCCGCGCCGGCCGAATCCCGTCTTCTGGCGGTGCAGCCGTAGACCGGCTGGCGGTCCTCGCTCGGGTCTGCGGACCCGCGAAAAGAGCCGGTATGGCGCGGCCTCCGGCTCAGTGGGATATCCCTGGAAGGATTCGATGGCTCGCGCTGAGTTGACCAATCGACGCCGGTATGTCCTGATTGGATCCGTGGCGATGCTTGCGGTGCTGGTGGCGGGCGGTGGGCTGCTGGTCGCCCTTCGCTCGAGAGGCGGGCCCGCGCGGACGGCGGGCGCACCGGCCCCCGCCACTGTCCCGGCCGGGGTTTCACCGGATGGCGCTGCCGCGACCCGCGGCCTACCAGGGGACGACCAGGCCGCGGCCCGAGGATGCGACCGCAAGCCGGACGCCTCGAACACCGGCCCCGCGCCCGGATCCCGGTTCCAGCCGATGCCCGCCGGGAAACTGGCCACTCCCGGACAGGTACTGGAGAACAAGGAGTTCTCCGGACTCATCGACATCTACGCCGACAACGTGACGATAAGAAACTCGATCGTCCACGATGGCATCCGCGTGCGCGGAAGCCACGTGCTGATCGATCACGTGGCGACAAGTGGGATTGCGATCAGCGGTGGCACCGGTCACGTCATCCAGTACAGCAATCTTTCCGGTGGCGACGACGGCTTCCACATCTCGTCCACGCTCGAACCGGTTTCCGGCGTCATCATCCGCCATAACTACGTCCACGACCGAAGGCCGCCGAAAGGGGCCCACACCGACGGCATCCAGGTCCGCGGCGTCCGGAAACTGAGTGTGGTGTGCAACAACATCGACCTCTCCCCGTACGACAAGACCCAGACAGCCGTCGTCTTTCTGGAGTGGGCGAACGGAGGTAACCGTGACGTGGTCGTCGACCACAATTGGTTGAACGCCGGCGGAACGACGCTCGTGGTCGCCGCCAAGAATCTCCGCGTGACGGACAACCGTTTCGGCCGCGGCTTCCGCTGGAATGTCTGCCGGCTGGGCAACGACGATGCCGGTAGGAGCACTTTCTTCAGTGCCGGGAATGTCTGGGCGGACAACGGCCGGCCGGTGGTCCTGTGTGGCCAGAGCCGATGACCTGTGTGGCCGGACCCGATGAGTGGCCGGACCCGAAGTAAGGTCAGGGATACGACGTCGACGTCGACGGTGCCGGGCTGCCTCCGCGGCTGCTGCCGTCACGCTCCCACGTGCCGAGGTCCCCGCGACGCACCTTCCGGCGGGCGAGCACCTTCGCCACGGTGGAGACCGCGAGGTACGCCGGCGCCGCGCCGAGCAGGCGGGGCTCGGCGCGGACCACCCTGAGCCAGTCCACGGACCCGCCGACGATGCCACGACCATCCTTCGTGGAACCGCCCGCGGGCGCCAGCCCGAGGGCGCGCAGTTGGGCGTTGCCGGCGAAAACCCGGCTCTTTTGTCGAACGAGGTCGCGTGCGGTCCGGGCCGGATGTACGACGAAACAGGTGCCGTCGACCGTGGATCGCTCATCCGGTGCGAACCGGTGATAGAGGAAGAAGTCATCCGCGATTGCGTCCGGGAAACGATCGAAACAGGCCCGGCCCTGCTCGCTCACTCCGATGACCCCACCGATTCGGCCGTTGCGCACATAGGGCAGCCGCAGCCAGATGCGGTAGTAGTCGCGTACTACACGGCTCGTGCCGGCAAGACGGATTGTCAGGTGCGGTGATGCGGCCAGTGCCGGGCCGGTCCGCAGCACGTCGGCCACCTGTAGCAGGTCGGCGCCGGACACCTCCAGGTCGGCGTCCACATAGAATCGCGGGAAGGTGGTGACCTCGGCGTCGCCAAGGTTCAGCGCGGCCGCCTTGCCGGCCTTCGCGGTCTCCACGCAGCGGACACCTCGGTCGCGGACCCGACGGGCGGTCTCGTCGGAGCAGCCGTTGGCGACCACGACGATCTCCAGGTCCTCGGGGGCGGCGCCGTCGGCGAGCCGGTCAAGGCAGCGGCCGATCACGGCCGCCTCGTTATAGGCCGGAATGACGACGCTTGCGCGCGCATGCTTATAGTGCGCCGGGGTGGCGGGGGTTTTTCCGCTCACCCGGTCGGCGCGATCTGACTGTTGCATGACAAAATCCACGGTCTGATCACCCCAGGCCGGCGCCGGCCCGCGCGACGCAGTCGTATTCAGGTAGGCGGGCGGCACACACGGTAGACCATCGTGACCGGACCGGGCGCGTGCGTGGGGACCCGACGACACTCCCCGTGGTGACGCCCGGCGCTGGCGATGAGAACTCTCGTGAACTACCAGAACTTAGGTGGACTAATGGTCGAATGTAATCTTGCGCTTCACTACAGCGGCGGCCTTGACGCGAACAAGTGGCGCGAGCGTCACGGTCGCGGCGAGGTTCCGGACGCTCTTCCGTATGGGTTCGATCGGTTGGCGCGCTATTCAGTGAAAGTCTCTCCGGTTAGCTTGCGGGTATCCCGGGACGCGTTCTTCGTTCGTGGTCCGCGTATTTTCGGCGGCTATGAGTGGGTGGAGACCGCGGCCTCCCGCCGAACGGTCGGTGGCTCGGACGTCGTCTTGTGCTGGGACGAGCGGGTCGGGGTCCCGGCGGCGCTGATGGCGGGAACGCGAAACCATCCCCCCGTCGTGACCGGCGTGATCTGGCTGGCCGATGTCGCCGGTCGACGGCCCGGCTCGCTGAAGATCGCCCGTTGTGCCCTGCGAAGGTCCAGCCGGATATTTACGCTTTCCACCGCCCAGATCCCGCCGCTCCGAACGCAGCTGGGCATTCCTGAAGGACGTTTCTCGCACGTCCTGTTCGGGGTCGACTCCACATTTTTCCGGACCTCTGTCAACCCTCCGAAGAAAGGGCTCGTGGTGAGTGTCGGAAATGATCGGCACCGCGACTTCGAAACGTTGATCCGCGGCCTGTCCCAGGGGTGGAGCAGGCTGGCGGAGCTGAGGCTGGCGGAGCTGAGACTCGAGCTGGTGACAGCCCGAAACGTGGCCGTGCCACCGTGGCTCGGCCGGCGTCGGAACCGTCTTACTCTTCCCGAGGTGAGCGATCTGTACAGGGCCGCGTCGATGGTGGTCGTCTGCCTCCGGCCCAATCTTCACGTGAGCGGCGTAACCGTCGTGCTGGAGGCGATGGCCAGTGGTCGTCCCGTCGTGGTGACCGATACCCCCGGCATCCGGGACTACGTCGATCACGGCCGTACCGGGATTCTCGTTCCGCCCTACGACACCGATGCGCTCGCTGAAGCGGTCGTGCATCTGGTGCTCGACCCGGACCGAGCGGCCGCGCTCGGTGCGGCCGCCCGCCTGGACGTCGAGCATCGCCTGAACACGGAAGCTCAGGCCCGCCGGTTCGCGACTTTGTTGAGAGAGCTCTAGCCCAGCCCGGAAAACGGAGAATCCGTGGTCAGGAGAAATACCGACAGATGGGCGTTCGGGACCGGC
Organism: Frankia sp. BMG5.23; assembly: GCF_000685765.2. Classification (NCBI taxonomy): domain Bacteria; kingdom Bacillati; phylum Actinomycetota; class Actinomycetes; order Frankiales; family Frankiaceae; genus Frankia; species Frankia sp. BMG5.23. Next base: position 47,728 of record NZ_JDWE01000018.1, on the reverse strand, counting down.
CGGGGTCCTCGGGCACCGACGGTTTCCTCGGTCGTGGTCGGACACCGGTATGTTTGAATGACGGTGTGGTTTCCGCTGCGTCGTCACCGCCGGCCGGTGAGCGGGGGTCATCCGGTCCCCCGCCGGGGGCGGGCCGGGCTGCGCGCCACCGGCGGGGACGAGCGGGGCGACGCCGGCTCATCGTGATGCTGTTCGCGGTGTTCCTGGCAGGTTTCACCGCGCTTACCCTTCGGCTGTTCGTATTCCCCGCCGCCGACGTGCCCGTCCAGGCGGACGCCATCGTCATGTTGGCGGGTCCGGGGGACAGAACCGGCAAGGCGATCGAGTTGGCCCGTACCGGTTACGCTCCCGTCCTCGTGATGTCCACCCCAGGGACGCGGGGGTGCTCGGCCCACGAGGCACCGAAGGCGGAGGTGATCTGCTTTTCTCCGCACCCGGTGACCACGCGGGGCGAGGCGCGGGCAGCCGCTGAGCTCGCCGCCCGACATGGCTGGACCAGGATCCTCTTCGTCACCGGCCGCGCGCAGGACACCCGCGCCCGCATCCGCATCAGCCGCTGCTTCCACGGTGATCTGCGGGTCACTGTGGTCGGTCCGCGTCGCCTCCGGGAATGGCCTTATGCGATCGCCTACGAGTGGGGCGCCCTCGCCAAGGCGCTGATCTGGCAGCGAAGCTGCTGACCCCGAGGAGCAGACCAGGAGACCGGGTGGGAATACTGGCCCACGTTGCGAGGATCCGGAATACGCCAGAAACGCCCGCCGGCCTGCGGTCGGATAACCAACCGAACGACAACCCGTCGTCTAGGGTGAGGCAGGAACTGGCGGCCGGGGCCAGCCGGCACGATTCGCGTTACGGCCGATGGCCGGACCACCACTGCCGACACAGATTACCTGGGTCACAGATTACCTGGGTCTGGAGAGGGAAATGGGCGTCGACGTCTCGATCCTGATCGTCTCGTACAACACCGGCGCGATGACGGCGGCATGCCTGGAGTCCTGTGCGGCCACGTCCGACGGCCTCGCGACCGAGATGATCGTCCTGGATAACGCCTCCACGGACGACTCCGTCTCGATCATCCGTGATCGGTTTCCCAGCGTGAACCTGATCGAGCAGAGGACGAACCTCGGCTTCGGTCGGGCGGTCAACCTCGCGGCTTCCCAGGCGAAGGGGGAGTACCTGCTCCTCCTCAACCCCGACACGGTGGTGCTCCCCGGCGCGGTCGCGAACCTGCTGGACTTTGCGCGGGCCAACCCTAGGCACGGCATCTACGGCGGTCGCACCCTCGGTCCAGACCACACCGTCGACCCCAGGTCGTGCTGGGCTGTTCCGACCGTCTGGAGCCATGTGTGCTTCGGCCTCGGACTGTCCACCGCCTTCCGGCGTTCGGCCCTGTTCGATCCCGAATCGATGGGACCGTGGCCTCGCGACACGGTTCGGACCGTGGGGGTGGTGACGGGCTGCCTGCTGCTCATCCCACGCGCGCTGTTCGAGCAGCTCGGTGGCTTCGACTCCCGTTTCTTCATGTACGGCGAGGACGTCGACCTGTCGATCCGGGCCCGCCGGGCCGGCCTGGATCCCGTGATCACACCCGCCGCGGTCGTGGTTCACCATGGCGGTGCGTCCTCCGCTGGATGGGCGGACAAGCACGTGCTGGTGATGACGGGCAAGGTGACATTGGCGCGGACCCATTGGACCGGGTGGCGCCGGACGGTGTGTCTGGCGATGCTGGTCCTCGGGGTGGCGCTGCGGGCGGCCCTCGCCACGGTAATCGGCCGGCCGGCCGGCACCGGGAGCGGCGGCTGGCGCGTCGTATGGACCCGGCGGGCCGACTGGCGGGCCGGCTATCCGCCCCTTCCGCCAGCCTAGAATGCGCCGGACCGCCGCAGCACGGCGCTAACAGTCCGGGCGATGATGGCGAGGTCGAGCATGATCGACCAATTCTCTACGTAGTAGAGGTCGAGTCGCACCCCGTCCCGCCAGGGCAGTTCTGAACGCCCATTCACCTGCCACAGTCCGGTCAGGCCGGGCTTGACCTTGAATCGACGGTGGACGGAGTCGTGATATTGAGCGACCTCTGCCGGCAGCGGCGGCCGCGGCCCCACCAGCGACATCTCGCCGCGGAGGACGTTGACGAGTTGCGGCAGCTCGTCGATCGACAGGTGCCGTAGCGTTCGTCCGACCCGAGTGACGCGGGGGTCGTCGCGAATTTTGAAAAGTGGTCCGTCGGCCTCGTTGCGCTCCTCCAGCGCTGCCCGGCGCCGTTCGGCATCCACGTACATCGTCCGGAACTTGAGGATCTGGAACTCGCGGCCGTCCTTACCCACCCGGGTCTGGCGAAACCATGCCGGTCCGGTGCTGTCAACCTGGATGGTCAACGCGACGAGAAGCAGCAGCGGGGACAGGGTAACGAGGGCCACGGCGGCAAGGACCCGGTCGAAGATGTCTTTGGCCACCTTTCGCCAACCGGTATAGACCGGGCTCTCCACGTGTAGCAGGGGGAGACCGGCGATCGGCCGCAGGGATACCCGCGGCCCGGCGATTCCGGCCATGCTCGACGCGATGACAAGATCGACACCGGTCCCCTCGAGGTCCCAGGCGATCCGCTTGGCGGCTTCGATGTTGACCGCCACGGACGAGGCGACCACCACCGTGTCGGCCATGGCGCGGGCGACGGTGGACCGCAGCGCCGGCAGGGCGCCGAGGACGGGAAAGGGAGAATAATCGGCCGAGTAGTCGTCCTGCCGGGGTAGACATGCGCCGACGATCTCGAATCCGGCTGCGGGTTCATATCGGAGCTCGCTGACGAGTTCGGCCACCGTGCTACGGTCGCCGACGACGACGACCCGGTGGCGGGCACGGCCGGCCCGCCGAGCCGCCACCAGCCGTCGGCGGGCGAGCATCCGACCGGTAATCAGCAGCAGTAGCCCCAGCGGCAGGACCACCAGACAGAACCCGCGAGCGACTTCTGCGCGCAGGACGTAGGAGAGGATCGCCGTCGTGCCCCACAGTCGGAATGTCGCGACGCTGATCCGCCGGTATTCCTCGGTTCCGATGCCCAGATATTTCGTCTGATAGGTGTCGGCGGCGCCGAGCATGGCGATCCAGCCCAGTCCGATACCTATCGCGACGGAAAGATATGACGCCCCGTGGACGGTTGGGTTCGCATTCATGCCGAACCGGAGGAGATAGGAACAGGTAAGCGCGACCGTGATTGCCGTGGCATCGATGATGAAGATTCTGGCGGTCAGCCTGACCTTCCACTCCGGCGGCCCGGCTGCCGGCGGCTCTGGTTGCCGTTGTCGCGGAATAGCCGGGACGGTCGTGTCCCGGGGCGTGGCCGCCACCGACGAGAGCACCGCGGGGTCCTCGTCCCGCCCCCCGGTCGAGTCAGACACCTCGGGCCTTCGTCGTGCGGTGTCCCCGGCCTTGGCCATATTGGTTGTTCTCCGCTCCATCGGATGGCAGTGGGTGTTCATAGTTGCTGCTGGATTGGACCTGGAACGATCCTTCTTCCGTAGCCAGCGAAGGTGAGCCAGTCGGTGAGCAGCCCCAGCGACCCGCCGGTCGTGGCGAACGTACGCACCTCAGTGGTCGCGCGTCCAGAACCCCGTCTGGACACCTCGTCTGAACGTGTATCGCTGCCGCGACCGTGTCCCGGTGAACGCATCCGCTGGCCATGCCCCGACCGGCCGGGGAAACGGTTGAGCCGCCGGTTGCGTGCCATCCGCCGCCGGCGATGAGGAAATATCCCGACCCCCGTCGGCGACACGCCAGCATCCCGGGTTTCCAGAGCTATCAACATCCATTATCTAGAGTCACGGCGCGTGACGAGCGCGTGGTCGGAAGCTCGGCAGGACGAAATTCCACCGTGGTCCACCGACTATCCAGGTCTGTCCAGGGGGGCGTCCTTGTCTGGTTCGGGTGATTCGCCATCGGTAAGTGTGGTGATTCCGGCGCTCAACGAGGCGCGGAATCTGCGGGAAGTATTCGGCCGACTTCCGGTGGACGCCGAAATAATCCTGGTGGACGGGAACTCCACCGATGACACCGTCCGACTGGCCCGCGAGCTACGCCCCGACGTGGTCGTCGTCCGCCAGACCCGATACGGCAAGGGCAACGCCATGGCCTGCGGCTTTGCCGTGGCATCGGGGGACATCGTGGTCACGCTCGACGCCGACGGCTCGGCCGACCCGGCCGAGATACCCTCCTTCGTCGCGGCCCTCGTCCAGGGCGCCGACTTCGTCAAGGGAACCCGATTCGCCCACCGTGGCGGCAGCAACGACATTACCCTGCTGCGTACTCTTGGAAATCTCTTCTTCTGTCATCTGGTCAACCTGCTCTTCCACCGCCGGTTCACCGACCTGTGCTACGGCTACAACGCATTCCGGCGAGATTGTCTGCCGATGCTCGGGCTGATGCCGGGAGAAACCGACGGCATTCGGCGGCATGGCGACGGCTTCGAGATCGAAACCTTGATCACCCTCCGTGCGACCAAGGCCTGCCTGCGGGTCACCGAGGTCGGCAGCTTTGAGCACAAGCGCCTTCACGGCGCGAGCAACCTGAATGCGGGCCGGGATGGTATGCGCGTCCTGCGGACCATCCTCGTCGAATGGTCGGAAAACCTTACCGCCCGGTCACGAAACCGCGCCAGGTGGGACGGCATGCTGCTCAGCAGTCCCGGTCAACCGGTATCGACCATCGTCAGCCAGCGACGTCCGGGCGACCTTCCCCATGGCCGGCGCAGGACAACCGGCGCGACGGAATACGCGTGATGACCCCCCCGGCCGGCCCGCGGCTCTCGGTGGTCATCTGTGCCTATACCGAACGGCGCCGGCACGATCTGCAGCGCGCGGTGACCAGCATCGCCGAACAGACCAGGAAGGCCGACCAGCTGATCCTCGTCATCGACCACAATGACCGGTTGCGCCGGTGGGCCGAGGCTGCGTACCCCGGTGCCACCGTGATCCCCAACACCGGCCGCCGTGGCCTGTCCGGTGCCCGCAACTGCGGCGTCGGGGCCGCCACCGGCGACGTGGTCGCCTTCCTGGACGACGACGCCCACGCCGAGCCGGACTGGCTGGCCCAGTTGGCCGCCCACTACACCGACCCCCGGGTCGCCGGGGTCGGCGGTGCCGCCATGCCGGTGTGGCCGCACCGCCGACCCCGCTGGTTCCCCCCCGAGTTCGACTGGGTGGTCGGATGCAGCTACGTCGGGCTGCCGACCGACACGGCTGCGGTCCGTAACCCGATCGGAGCGGGGATGTCGTTCCGGCGGGCCGTGTTCGATCGCGTCGGCGGGTTCACCGAGGGGCTTGGGCGGGTCGGCACCACACCGCTGGGCTGCGAGGAAACCGAGTTCGGTATCCGCCTTCAGGCGATCCTCCCGGACGCTGTCGTCCGCTACGAGCCACGGGCACGGGTCTGGCACCAGGTAACCGGCGACCGGGCCTCCCTGCGGTACTTCCTGGCACGCTGCCATGCCGAAGGCCTGTCCAAGGCCGCGGTAGCCGACCGGGCCGGGGCGGACGCGGCGCTCGCCACCGAACGGCAGTACCTGAGGCGGACGCTGCCCCGAGCACTGGCTCGTGACCGCCACAGCCTGGGCACCTGGCCGCGAGCCGGGGCCGTGCTGGTCGGCACCGGGTCCACGGCCATCGGCTACGCACGCGGCCGGCTACGCCTCGCCGCCGGCCGGCGTGACACGCCACGTCAGCCGATCCCGTCGGAGGTAGCTGTGATCCCGATTCTGCTGTACCACTCGGTGACCGATTATCCGGTGGCGAGCTATCGACGTTGGACGGTCGATACCGCAACCTTTGTCCGCCATCTCACCCTCATTGCCGGTTCCGGCCGGGTACCGCTGACGGTGTCCGAGTATGTCGAACGGAGGCGGCACCAGACCCTGCCTCCGCGACCGGTCCTCATCACCTTCGACGACGGATTCGCCGACAACCTGGCCGCCGCTCGTGAGGTCGTCGCGCACGGGCTCACCGCGACCTGCTACGTCGTCACCGACTGGATCGGCCAGGTCGGCATGCTGCGCGGCGCCGACCTGCGGACCCTGGCCGGCCTCGGGGTCGAGATCGGTGGTCACAGCCACACCCATCCCCGGCTCGACGAGCTTCGCCCCGACGAGGCGCGCCGGGAGATCAGCGACTGCAACGCCCGGTTGACCGCTGCGATCGGCGCACCGGTGGGCTCCTTCGCCTACCCCCACGGCAATTACGACCATGCCGTTCGGCGGCTCGTCGGGCAGGCCGGCTTCACGTCCGCCTGCGGGGTGCGCAACATGATGTCGCACGGCGCCGACGACCCGTTCGCCCTTGCCCGACTGACCGTGACGGTCGACACCCCGGACCGGCAGATCAGGGCGTGGCTGGACGGGGCCGGCCGCGCGGCCCCCGCTCGGGAGTTGCTGCGTACGCGGGGCAGCCGGCTCTCCCGTCGAACGAGGGCTCGGCTCCTCGGCCCGCGTCTACCCTACCGACCAATCGTCACCGATCTGCCCGTACCAGCCGATCTGCCCGTACCAGCCGTCCCGGCGGCGTTCGGGGAGGTGCGGCCGTGACCACCACGCCGCCGGCCATGATGCTGCCGGGCGACGGTCCGATCGCGCTGCACGAGGTAGAACTGTCCGCGCCGCTTCCGGTGCTCACCGGTGACGGGCCGGCACAGGTGCTGGTCCGGCTGCACGGCCGTCCCCTGGGGGTGGTCGCTGCGACGCTGTCCCCGGCCGGCCTGCGCCCGGACCAGCTCGCCGGCCGGGTCATGGACAGACTCGGGCCGGACGTGGCCGCCCACCTGACCGCGGACGGGCTCGCGGTTCCCGAAACGGTCCCGATCGACGGAGTTGTGACGTCAGACGTCTGCCGGCCGGTGCTCCCCGCCGAGCTCGCCGGGACCGTCGTCGTGACAAGCTGCGTCGCCTCCCCCTCGCTGGCGGCCACGCTCGCGGGAATCCTGGCGCAGTCCGTGCCAGCGCAGGAAATCATCGTGGTCGACAACCGGCCGCGCACGAGCGGCATCCGCGAACAGCTCAGTCGGATGGCCGGCGAGGTGCGCTACGTCGCCGAGCCAGAGAGGGGGCTTTCCCGGGCCCGCAACGCCGGACTGGCCGCCGCGACCACACCGGTGGTCGTCTTCACCGACGACGACGTCGAGGTCGACCCGCGCTGGTTGGAGTTCCTCCTGTCCGGGTTCGCCGCCGGCTCGGGTGTCGTCGACGAGACGGTGGGGTGCGTCACCGGGCTGATCCGGCCACTGGAGCTCTCAACCCCGGCGCAGGTGTGGTTCGAGCAGTTCGGCGGCTTCGGCAAGGGCTTCGTCGGACGCCGGTTCGACCGCACCGAAAATCGATCAGGCGACCTGCTCTATCCCTATACCGCGGGCGTGTTCGGCAGCGGCGCGAACAGCGCTTTCCGGACTGATACGCTGCGTCAGCTTGGTGGTTTCGACGAATTTCTCGGCACGGGCACCGCGGCCCGCGGTGGCGAGGATCTCGACATCTTCCTGTCCGTGGTGCGCAGTGGCCACGTCCTGGTCTACGAGCCGGCCGCGCTGATCCGCCACCTGCACAAGCGGACCACTGTCGAACTGCGGCGCCAGATGTACGACTACGGGGCCGGCCTCGGGGCGATGGTCACCAAACGCATCGCGACTCAACCCGCCGAACGCCTCCAGATCGCCCGTCTCGTCCCCGGCGGCCTGCATCATCTTCTCCACCCACGCAGCAGCAAGAACGCCGGCAAATCCCGTGACTATCCCCGGTCCCTGACCTTGATCGAGTTGGTCGGTGTGGCCCGAGGGCCGGTCGGCTATGCCGCCAGCCGGGCCCTCGCCCGGCGCCGGCAGCGCGATCTTCCTCATGACCACGCACCGACTCCCGGTGCTCCCCCCGCCCCCTTTCCCAGGGCGCCCATCCCCGAACCGCGGATCTCCACCGTGACCACTGGAGCGCAACCATGAGCAGCGTGTACGCCCGCCGAACAACGCAGGCGGCGCTCGTGGCGGTAACCGTGATGCTCGCCTTTCTTGTGGTCTGCCGAACAGATTCTCCGGTACGGGTCCTGCTCGCCGTCCCCGCCGCCTTCCTCCTTCCCGGGGCCGCCGTGCTGGCCAGGCTCCCGGTCGACGGGACGGCGGCATGGATCGGGCTTGCCGTCGCCATCAGCCTTGCCGTCGACGTCCTGACCAGCATGCTCATGGTCTGGTCGGGATGGTGGCACCCAGCCGTGATGCAGTCCGTCGTGGGACTTGCCTGCTGCGCGGTCCTCATCCACAGCCTGCGCGCGGAGCTGCGCGCCCAGCCGCGCGCCCGGCCGCGCGCTGACGGGAAGGTGCGAGGGCGTTGACCGGCAGACCGCTGCTTCCGCCGGAGATACCGGATCCCCGGCTCGGCCAGAACGCGGCTTCCCAGCCCCACGCCGCGGCTGCCCGGGCCCGCCTGCGCTCGGTCCGTCAAAGACGGCCCGAGGACCCCGGAATCCGGCGGCCGGCGCGGTTGTCAGGCCCCTTCGCGACGGGCCTTCGCTGGCTGTTTCCGCTGGCGGTCGGCATCACCCTCTGGGGGCTGTCACTGCGGTGGATCCACGTCGAGAACCTCACCGACTACGGTCTCCCGCCGGCACTGCCCATCGCCTGGTACGTCGGCCTGGGCGTGCTCCTGCTCGGCGCTGTCGGCGCCGTCGGGCGGGCCCGCTTCCAGCCGTTCATCGCGGCGGCCTACCTGCTTGCCTGCATTCTCGTGCTCTACGGCACCCTTCCGCTCATCCTGGACGTTCCGCACTACCCCTGGGTGTACAAGCACATCGGCGTGGTCCGCTATATCGAGCAGCATGGCGGCGTCGACATCGACATCGATATCTACCACCGATGGCCCGGCTTCTTCGCCGGTACCGCGGTCTTCGGCTCGCTTGCCGGCCGACCCAACCCGATCGCCTTCGCCGCCTGGACCGAGGTCTTCTTCACCGGCATCGACGCCCTTCTCGTCTGGGCGGCCACCAGGACGCTGCTTCGCGAGCCACGGATCGCTGCGGGCGCGGCACTGGTCTTCGTCGTGACGAACTGGGTCGGGCAGGACTATTTCGCCCCCCAGGCCCTCAGCCGGACGCTGGCCCTCGCCCTGTACCTGGTGCTCCTGCGGCAACTCCGCACCGGCGCGCCGAGGGCCATCCTGCGGCGGACCGTGCGGTCCGCCGGAGTCCACAGCAGAAGGCCGCCGCTGCGCTTCGCCGCCCCGCCAGGCCCAACCTGGCCGCTGCCGGTGGCGGTCGGCGTCGTGCTGCTCCTGGACGGGGCGGTGGTGGTCAGCCACCAGTTGACCCCGTACCTGCTCCTCCTCGGAGTCGGTGCGCTGACCGCGGCCGGGCTTGTGCGGCCGCGGTGGGTGGTGGTCGCCATGGCCGGTCTGACGATCGCCTATCTGATCCCGCACTTCGCCTATGTTCAGGATCATTTCGGGGTCTTCAGCAGTCCCGACCCGTTCGCGAACGCCCGGTCAGAGGAGCCGCCGCTTCCTTCGTCGGGGAAGCTGGCCAAAACCACCGGACTGATCCTGACCGGCACGGTCTGGGCGCTGGCCGGAGTCGGCGGGCTGCGCCGGCTGCACCGCGGTGACGGCCGGGTGCTCCCGCTCATCCTGCTGAGCATCGCACCGGGCGTCATCCTGTTCGGGCAGAGCTACGGCGGTGAAAGCATCCTGCGGGCGATTCTGTTCTCCCTGCCCTGGTGCGCGCCGTTGGTGTGCTGCGCCGTCGCGCCGATGACCGGGCGGTGGCGACGGCGGCACGTCCTGGCGGGCTGCGGCGGGATTCTCCTCCTCGCCACGCTCTTCATGCCCGCCTTCTTCGGGAAGACGGAACTGAATCTCATGAACGCCGACGAGGTCCAGGCCGGTGATTATCTGTACGCGCACGCCCGGCCCGGGTCGGTGGCCGTGCTGACCGGGGCCACCTTCCCGAGCCGCTACGGGGCTCGATATCCCGAGGTGGACGATGTCCTGATCACCGACACCTTCGGCGAGCGCGCAATCAGGCCATCGACGGTGAATGCCGTGGCCGACTTCATCGGAACGTACCCGGGACGGGGTTACCTCGTTTTCTCGACGGCACAGGAGGTGTATGACCGTGTATACCGGACGGCGACCGCCGGTGCGCTGCGGGCGGTGGAGACGGCCGTCCGCTCCTCGCCGCGGTTCCGCCTCTGGTACGCGACCCGGAACACCCGTATCTACGAACTCGCCGGATAGCACCTGGACCCTGCCGCGGCCCCGTTCGCCGCGGACTCTGCCGCTATCGGCGAACGGGGCCGCCGGCCAGAGCGGTGCCCAGAGCGGTGCGCTGTACCGCAACGGCATGGCGTTGGCGATGAGCGGCGGCCTCTCGTCGTTGGTGGGCAGCCTCTACTGGGTGCTGGCCGCCCGGCAGGCCGACCGGCCGTCGGTCGGCGAGGCCACCGCCCTCATTTCGGCCCTCACCGGTCTGTCCTACCTGTGCCAGCTGGGCCTGGGGGGCGCATTGACCGCCTTCCTGCCGCAGGCGGGGGGCCAGGCGCGCCGCCTGGTCGTCGGCGCCTACGCCGGCGCGGCCGGCCTCAGCCTGCTGGTCGGTTTGAGTTTTGCCTTGCTGGCCGCCCGGATGAGCCCGGCTCTCGCAGTTCTCCAGTCACCCCGGATCGCCCTCTTCTTCGCCATCTCGGTGGCGATCTGGTCGCTGTTCGCACTGCAGGACAACGTCTTCACTGGCCTGCGGAAGGCGGTCGTCGTACCGATCGAGAACACCGCTTACAGCGTCGTCAAGCTCATTCTGCTCGTCACCTTCGGTGGCGGGGTGAGCGGACTGGCATTGTTCACCTCCTGGGTGATGCCCGCGGCGGTAGCCGTCATACCGGCGTCGGTCATGCTGCTGGTGTGGCTGCGACCCGCCGGACGTGCGCCAAGCCCACCCGGGCTGGCCGCGGACTTCCGAAAATACCTGGCCGGCGACTCGCTGGCGGAGCTGGTGTCCCAGCTCAGCACGACGCTCCTGCCGATGATTGTCATCGCCCGGATCGGGGCGACGGAAGGGGCCGCGTTCGGAATCAGTTGGTTGATCATATGCACGGTCGACGAAATCCCCTGGAGCCTCGGGACCTCGCTCACGGTCGAAGGCGCGCAGCCCGGCGCCGACTCTCGCCGCCTCCAACGGGCGATGCTGCGCCGCATTCTCCCGATTGTTATCGGAATCGTCCTCGCCCTCATCGTCGCCGCGCCGCTTGTACTGGCTCTCTTCGGCCCCTCCTACCGGGCCGACGCGACCACTGTGCTTCGACTGCTGCTGTTGGGCTCGGTCGCCCGCACGGTCGTCATCCTGGAGCTGTGCACGGCCCGCGCGCAGCGGAGGGCCGGGTGGCTCGTGTGTATCGAGGCGCTGCTGGCGGTGCTGGTGCTGCCCAGTCTCTGGCTGCTGGGTGGGAGCCTGGGACTGGCGGGGGTCGGCCTGGCCTGGTTCGGATCACAGACCGCGACCGCGTGTGTGGTGCTCGCCGCGGGTCGAACCGGCGATGACCAGGTCGACTCGCCACCCTACCGCGGCTTCTCCGCCCGCCCACAGGTCAGCACCGGAAAGCGCGCGTCCTGAACATCGAGATCCTTGCGACTGACGTCGCCGACTGCCAGACCCAACAACGCCGAGACACCGGCCAGGACGTTTCCGAAACCCTCCACCGTGGCCTCGATCCCGACTCGGGCGAGTTCGGCGCGAAGACCCGGCGGCGTCCAGCGCCACTTGTCGTCGGCCCCGTCGTCCACGTCAATACGTCCCAGTGCCGGAACCGAGATCAACAGGACGCCGTTCGGTCGAAGCGACCGCCACAGATTCTCCAGACAGCAGCCCGGAGAGGTGTACTGAAGGACCTGAGTGAGAATCACACAGTCGAACTCGGCGGCGGGCAGACTGTCCGCGACATCGAGGTCGACATGAAGATCGGCATGATGGTTCGTCTTATCCCGGTCGATGATCGTAATCCGACCCGGAGTTCCGAACCGCGAGCTGTATTCCGCGTTTTTGACCTCCAGTACATGCCCCCGGATATCGTTGGCATGCCGACTGATCCACTGTTCGATATAGTGCCGGTCGACCGGCAGCCCGCGGTCCCATCCGTAACGGTCGCTGAACGGCCTGACCCGTTTCATGTTCCCCCACGACACCCGGCGCCCAGGCGCGTTCCGCAGCGTCCAGTACGCCATCTGCCGCACCACTTGCGGCGATCGCCGGTAGTAGCCGAGAGCCCACTCCGGCGGGAATCTCTCCCGCTCGACCGCCGGGTTCCCCGCCCTGGGCCTGTCACGTTGCATCACGTCACGCGTCACAGCCTTTCCGGTCGTCGTCACCGCCAGGCGGCCGTTTGCCGCTCCCGGGCGTAGAGCAACGGTCCGGCGGCGTAGCCGGCGAACTCCCGCAGCAGGGCACCCTTCGGGGCCTGGACCCGCCCGTCGAGCCGCTGGCTCGTCGCATGGCCGATGCGGGCCATCCCACGCAGGCCTCGTGGGATGCGACGTACCACCTCACCCCGGGTCGACCGCTGGAGAAGCAGCTTGGCCAGGAAGGCCGTGAAACCGGAGCCGTAGCCGAACATCTGAGCGAGCAGCGCCGCGTCGTCGGCGCGGTGGTGATGCCAGACGAAGGCGGCTGGTTCGTACGCGATCGCTCGGCCCGCCCGCAACATGCGCACGAAGAGATCGAGGTCCTCGCCGCCCCGGCTCCTGGTGCCCGCTCCCAACGCCTCGTCGAAGCCACCCAGGTCCCGCAGGAACGCGACGTCGAACCCGACATTCGCGCCGGTGCCGACGAAACCTATATAGGGGTACAGCGGACCGTGCCGCTCGTTGTCGGCGAGGTCGAAAAGCACCGGCTCGCAGCGGGTGGACCAGTACGACGCCCGGGCGTCGAAGTAGACTTCGGCCGCGCTCACGATGCTCGCCGTGCAGACGAGTCCCGTGACGCACGCAACGTCCGGCCGGCGCCGGAAACCCCGAACCAGCCCGTCGATCCAGCCGGGGTCAACCGAGACGTCGTCGTCGGTATAGGCGACGTACACCCCCCGCGCCAGCGCGAGCCCGCGGTTGCGGGCGCGGGAGAGACCCGGGCGTGGTTCGGGGACATAGCGGAATCGTTCGTCGGTGGCCGAAAACGAGTCGACGACCCGCTTCGTGGCGTCGCTCGACGGGGCATTGTCCACGATGAGGAACTCGACGGCCGGATAGGTGACCTCCGTGAGTCGACGCAGGCAGTTGGCCAGGATCTCACTGCGGTCTCTGGTGGCGACGACGACGGAGACGAGATCCGTGGAATCGAGATCGGTGGATTGAACCTTGTTCGGGCAGGCCTCGGTGGCCGCGGCAGGCCTGGTGCGGGCGTCGAGGCGCTCGAGCGGGCGGAGACCCTCGCCGACCAGGTGATCGTTGATGCGCCCGCCGAACTCCGACCAGACCCTGCCGAGCAGCTCATCGACGTCGATGCCGGTGGCCGTCCTGGCGGCCGCCGCGTAGCCGAGCGGCTCACCGTGCAGCAGGGCGAGGACCCGCGCACGTCGCTGACGGTCGCGTGGCGGCACGACCGAGCGCACGACGCCCCCGGCCGACACCTCGAGCTCACAGCACCAGATACCCTCGTCGGCCGCGGCTGGGCCGGCCGGGGACTCCCGATTCCCGTGCAGGTTCATCCGACGCTCCTCGCCTCGTGATCTTCGGCCTCGTGATCTTTGGTGTGTCCGCGGATCGTCCGTTGGACCGGGAGAACTCGACGCAATGCCCCACCCAGTTCCCGCTCGATGTCGGGACGGATGTCGGGACGTCGGTAAACCTGCGATCTGCGCACCGTCTCGACGAGCGCATCAACGCGGGTATGGCGCTCCACCTCGATCCTGGGCAGGGCATAGCGGTCCTGAGCCGTGGGGAAGGCGCGCCGAGTTTGCAGCGCGAACGCCGCGTCGTATCCCGCCTTCTTCACCATCATGCGCACGCGCGCGTCATGTTCCCCGTAGGGATAGGCGAACAGGCGTGGCACGGGCAGCCCGATGGCCGCGAGGTCGCCGCGCGCCGCGGAAAGATCGTCCCACAGGCCGGCCCCACTCATCCTCGTCAACTGCCCGTGAGTGCGGGAGTGCGCCGCCACTTCCCAGCCTTCCTGGTGAAGGGCACGCAGCCGGCTCGCGTCGAGGAGCGGCAGCCTGGCGGCGCCGTTCACCGCATCCCACCTGTTCCAACCGCCGATCTCTTTCGTGACCACGAAAACCGTCGCGGGAATACCAAGTTCCCGAAGGACGGGCACGGCGTGTTCGAACAGACTCGAATAGGCGTCGTCGAAGGTGAGGACCAGCGACTGATGCCGGGCGGGCCGGCCGTCGAGATGATGCAGGAGTTCATCGACCCCGACGAAGGTGAAGCCGGCGCCCAGCAGGGCTGTCAGCTGGGCCCGGAACTGTGGCGGGGGAACCGCATACCTACTCAGCAGGGGATCCGACACGTCCTCTATCGCATGATAGGCAAGGATCCGCAGGCCAACGTCCGGTGCGTGCAGGAGACCGCCGCGCTGGTGGGTTCCCCGCCAGTAGGAGCAGTCGCGTAGTCCCAGGAACATCCATCTGGTGGGCCGGTCCACCTTCCCGGCGCTGACTCTTCCGAGCACGAGACCCGCCGGGACGCGGGACGCCCAGGGCGGTGCCGCCGCCGCGGCCCTGGTGAGGCTTCCTCTGATCGTCTTCCCGCCATGCTGGGCAAAGAGCAGGTCACCGAGACCCGGATGTTTTCGGGAAAGCGCGGCATCGGCCTGCCCGGCCTGCGTCCACTGCCTCAGGTGCGCCTCGGGCGAAACGACGTAACGCTGGTAGGAGACGGCGTCGGCGGCGAATCGAACCCGCGCACCGCTCTGCAGCAGCCGGTAGAGGAAGTCGGTGTCCTCACCGCCGAAGCTGCCGCCGGCGGTAAAACCCGTGTCGAAACCGCCGAGCCTGGCGAAGGTCGACGCCCGCATCGACACCTGCCCGGAGAGCAGGTCCGCGACGGTCAGCCGCCCGTCCGACCGCAGCAGCCTCCGGCGGCGTGCCCGGGCCCACCGGTCGACTCCGTAGGTGAGCACCGTAGGAGGCGAGGCGGGGTGCATCGGGATGTGGCCGACCACGGCGTCGGCGCCGGCGGCGAGAAGCCGCTCATGCTCGACGAGGAGCCGCCGGTCCGCCGCCATGTCGTCGTCGAGAAAGAGGATGAACTCGCCGAGCGCGCCCGCGGCGCCACGGTTTCTCGCTGCGGCCGCGCCCGCGTTCTCCTGCCACAGGATTCGCTTGGAGAACGGCAGAGAGACAGCCTGGAGAGCCTTCTCAGTGCCATCCGTGGAACCGTCGACGACGACGATCAATTCGCAGGGCCACGGCATATCGAGATACCTGAGTTCCGCAATACTCTGCAATACCACGTCTCGGCGGTTGTATGTCGGCATCACAATGCTGAACCGGACCGAACGCCCATTACGGGCGGGCTGCCCCGCCGAATGGTCCGGGATGTCCACGCTCGGTTTCTCACGGTAGCTCATCGCGAATTCCACCGAGCCAACCCGGATGACGCTCGCCCCATGGGCCTGACTCTAGTTCGAGCCGGTCGGTGCGGCGGGACGCGACCCGCGGTCGTGTCGTCCAGGCAGATCAACCTCACGATCGCGTTCCACGAGCGCGGATAACGCTACGCGGCACGCAGCGGCAGAGCCCGGTCCCGGTCACCGGCAACGTACCCGGTCGCTTCCTTCGTTTTCTTCACACCGTTGATGCGAAGTAATCCCATGGCGGGTAGTACCAGGGTTAGTAATCCCAGGGCAAGGTTCCTGGGGATGGTCATGGTGTGTGGGCGATTGCGAACTCCCTCGACCGAGGCGTCGCCTGACCGGGGCGCCGCTACTGGGCACCCAGTAGCGGCGCCGCTACCGCGCATCCGGCCGGCGGGGCTGGTCGCGCAGGCGTTCCAGCGCCCGCCGGTCGCGCTTCGTCGGCCGCCCGGCGCCCCGATCGCGCACGGCCACCACCGGCGGCACCTCGCGCGCGACCGGCGGGCTGCGGTCGACGAAGGACTCCGCGGCAACGGGCGCGCCGACCCGCCTGTGCGGGATCCGGGTGACGACGACGACCCGCTCGTGCCCGGGCTGGCGCACCCGGATCTCGTCGCCGGCCCGCACCGGATGGGCCGGCTTGACCCGCTCGCCGTTGAGGCGGACATGGCCGGCGCGGCAGGCGGCGGTCGCCTGCGATCGCGTCTTGACCAGGCGCACGCACCAGATCCAGGTGTCGATCCGGGCGGTTCCCGCCGGCGACGTCATAGGCGTGGGCGACGTCATAAGTCTGACTGTACGAATCGACCGGCCGACCTGTCGTCGTTCGGGGACGGTCAGGCGGTGACGATCGACCTGCGTGGCGGTAGCAGGGCGCTCGTGACCGCCGCGACCGTGCCGGCGCCGGGACCGGCGTCGGTGAGAGCCGCGACGGAGTCAATGGGGTGGGAAGGCCGTGACGGGCCCGGTGATCGACAGCCGCACGCGGGTGCCGGGTTCGGGAAGCTGGCGCCCCGGCACCCGCGCCGTCACGGTGCGGCCGGACCGGTCGAGCCGGAGCTGGACGGTGGCGTCGTGGCCGAAGTACCGCACCTCGGTGACCCGGCCGACCACCACGTTCCGCTCCTTGTTCCGCTCTTCGTTCCGCTCTTCGTTCTCGTTTCGGTCCTGGCTCTCGTGCTGGTTCTGGTTCTCGTTCTGGTTCTCGT
This sequence comes from Frankia sp. BMG5.23, assembly GCF_000685765.2. Lineage (NCBI taxonomy): Bacteria > Bacillati > Actinomycetota > Actinomycetes > Frankiales > Frankiaceae > Frankia > Frankia sp. BMG5.23. The sequence goes on along the minus strand of NZ_JDWE01000018.1, from coordinate 30,951 downwards.
TCTGGTTCTTGTCGCCGTCCGCCGCGGCGAGGAGCCTGATCTGTTCCGGCCGGACGAGCAGGCGCGCCTCGCCCTGGGGAGACCCGGGCCGGACGGCGAGTTCGCCAAGGTCGCAGGAGGCGGTGAGCCCGGTGACGACGGCGGGCATGAACACGGCGGCGCCGACGAAGGCCGCGACGGTCGGGTTGCCGGGTGAGGCGTAGACGCCCTGGGGCGTGCCGGTCTGGGCGATGCGACCGGCGGCCATGACGGCGACCTGGTCGGCCAGTGACAGCGCCTCGTTCTGGTCGTGCGTGACGAGCAGCGCAGTGGTCCGGTTGGCACGCAGCGCTTCGACGACGGCGCGGGCGGTGTTCAGGCGGAGCCCCGCGTCCAGGGAGGAGAACGGCTCGTCGAGCAGCACCAGGGACGGCCGCGGGGCCAGGGCCCGCGCCAGCGCCACGCGCTGCTGCTGGCCGCCGGAGAGCTGATGAGGGAACCGGCGGGCCAGGCTCGCGTCCAGCCCGACGAGGTCGAGCAGCTCGGCGGCCCGCCCGGCGGATCGGCGTTCGGCGCGGGGCAGGCCGAACCCGATGTTGGCCGCGACGTCCACGTGCGGGAACAGGGCACCTTCCTGCGGGACGTACCCGACCCGCCGCCGCTGGGCGGGAACGCTGCGACCGGGGCCGAACACCCGTTCGGCGCCGAAGTCGATCGTCCCGCCGTCCGGGTCGCCGAATCCCGCCACCAGCCGTAGCAGGGTGGTCTTGCCGCAGCCCGACGGCCCGAGCACGGCCGTCACACTGCCGTCGGGCACTCGCAGATCGATCCCGGCGAGGGCTGTCGTGGCGCCGAACCGTTTGGTGACCTGGCTGACACTCAGCGCTGTCACGTGCTTCTCCTAGCAGAACGGGTGAGCAGGAAGGTCGCCGGGGTCGACAGCAGCACCATCAACCCCGCGTAGGGGGCGGCCGCGCCGTAATCGACGTCGCGGACGTTGCTCCAGAACTCGGTCGCCAGGGTGTCGGTGCCGGTGGGTGACAGCAGCAGGGTCGCGGTGAGTTCGGTGACCACAGCGAGGAACACCAGGATGGCGCCGGCGCCGACGCCGGGGGCGATCAGCGGCAGGGTGACCCGCAGCCAGGCCCGCGTCGGGCGCAGGCCCAGGGCGTGTGCGACGTCGTCCAGGACGGGTGGCGCCTGCGCGATCGCGCCCCGTACCGCCACCGTGGCCCGCGGCAGGAACATGATCGCGTAGGCGGCGATCAGGAGGGTGGTGGTCTGGTACACGGCCGGCAGGATGTGCAGCGATACCGTGACGAGAGCGAGCGCCACCACGATGCCCGGCAGCGCGTTGGCCGTGTAGGTGCTGCGTTCAAGCAGCGTCCCGATCCGGCCCGGGTGGCGTACCGCGAGCCACGCCACCGGAAGCGCCAACAGGACGGTGCACAGCGCGCCGGCGAGGCCGAGTCCGGCCGCGGTCGCGGCGGCGGTGGCCAGTTCGACGGCGGGGAAGGCGGCGGAGGCACCCACCAGCAGCCAGCGGACGAGGCTCACCAGCGGCACGCCGAGCGCCAGGCCCACGACCGCGCCGAGCCCGCCGACGGCGGGGGCGGTGAGCCGGCCGAGCCGGGCGGGTTGCGCGGTGCGGCTGGCTCCGGGCCCGAGCCGGGCGTAGCGGTGCCGACCGCGCAGGCTCAGCTCGGTGCCGACCAGGACCGCGCAGTACAGCACCAGGACGCCGGCGAGCATGTTCGCCGCCGGGCTGTTGAACGACGAGCGGTACTGGTCGTAGATGGCCGTGGTGAAGGTGGGGAACCGCAGCATCTGCAGGGCGCCGAACTCGGCGAGCAGGTGCAGGCCGACCAGCAGCGACCCGCCGAGGACGGCCGGGCGCAACTGCGGGAGCACGACCCTGGTGAACGTCCGCCACGGGCCGAGCCCGAGTGACCTGGCGGATTCCTCCAGCGCCGGGTCCAGCCCCCGCAGGGTCGCGCCGACGGGGAGGTAGACCAGCGGGTAGTAGGCGAGTGTCACGATCAGCAGGGCGCCCGGGTATCCCTCGACGTCCGCGGTCAGCGAAACCCAACCGTAGCTGACGACAAACGCGGGCAGTGCCAGCGGAGCGGCGAGCAGCACGTGCCAGACCCGTCGTCCCGGCAGGGCCGTCCGTTCCACCAGCCAGGCGGCGGCCGTGCCCAGGACGGCGCTGGCCGCCATCCCGCCGGTCACGAGCTTGGTGGTGTTGACCAGCAGCTCGCCGACCCTGGGCCGGATCAGCAGCCGCCAGGCCTCCGACCAGCCCACACTGACCGTGTATCCGACGACGAAGAACAGTGGGACGGCCGCGAGCAGCGCGACGAGCACGCAGGCCAGCAGCAGCGGGCGCGGGTACGCCGGGCCGGTGCGTACCCACCATCCCGCCGTCGTGGGCTGGCCGTTCAGAGCAGGCCCGCCCGCTGCATCAGTTCGACGACCTTTGGTCCGTTCAGGGTCGAGATGTCGATGTCGGGCGGATCGAGGGTCGACAGCGGCTTCAGCGCAGGGTTCGTGGGGACCGCGTCGGACACGGCGTACTCCAGGGCACCGCTGTCGACCAGCGCCTTCTGCCCGGCGTCGCTGGTGAGGAAGGCGACCAGCCGCTGCGCCTCGGCCTGCTGGTCGCTGGCCGCGAGGACGCCGGCGCCGGAGACGCTGACGAACGCGCCCGGGTCCCGGTGGCCGAAGAAGTGCAGGTCGACGTTCCTGCTGTCCTTGCCCGACTCCGCCTGGTCCTGGTACCAGTAGTAATGGTAGATCACAGCGGCGGGGACCTCGCCCGCGTTCACGGCGCGCAGCGCGGCGATGTTGTTGTCGTAGATCTTCGCATTGCGTTTCAGCCCGGCGAGCCACTCGGCGGTGGCCCCCTCGCCCTTCACCGCGAGTACGGCGCTGACGATGGCCTGGAAGTCCGCTCCGGCCGCCGCGACACCGACCTTCCCCTTCCACGCCGGTCCCGCCAGGTCCATGATCGACGTGGGCAGCTCGTTCTTGGCGACCTGCCCACGGTTGTAGATGAACACCGTCGACCGGGCCGCGAAACCGACCCAGTTGCCGGTGCTCGGGACGTACTGGTCAGGCACCTGGCCCAAGGTGGCCCGGTCCAGTTTGCTGAAGCGGCCGGCGCGGTCGACCAGCGTCATGGCCGGCGAGTTCTCGGTGACGAAGACGTCCGCCGGCGAGCTGTCGCCTTCCTGGACGATCTGGTTCGCCAGCTCGGGGTCGCCGCCGCGACGCAACTCGACCTTGATGCCGGTCTGCTTGGTGAACGCGTCCACCATCACCCGCATCAGGTCCTGGTGCTGCGCGTTGTAGAGCGTGATCGTCTTCCCGTCGTCCCCCGAGCCGCACGCTGACAGGCCGGCCAGGCAGGTGGCCGTCACCAGCACGACCAAGGTTCTTCCTAACGAACCCATCGGGCTCCTCCAGCTGAACACTCCACCTGAACCCTCCACCTGGACAGACACGTCCGACCGACCTCGAACCCCTAATCGGTGTAGAAGTTAACTCATGCTTACCTTAGCGCCGTAGAATGTGACGAGTGGCACAAGTCGGGAGCGCTGGCGGGCGAACCGCGGAGCGGACGCCTGGCGCCGAGTGGGATCGGCACGCCCGCCGTGAGCCGGCTGAGAAGGCCCATGGCATGGAACGAGACCTTCCACGCGGCGACGCCGACGGTGAGCGAGGCCAGCAGCGCCAGGACCGGATGGTCGTCCTGCAGAAGGGGGAACACCTGCCAGTGGGTCAGGTAGATGTAGAGCGAGCTGCCGGCCAGCGGGCCCGCCAGCCGGCGCAGCGGGCGTGGGCAGCGGACGCTCGTGGTCCAGGCCAGCAGGAGCACGCCGCCGAGCACCACGTGCTCCCGGCGTGCGTCAGCGAAGAACCCGGGGATGGTGAGCGCCGCCGCCGCGGTGAGGGCCAGCCGCTGCCGTACCGTGGTCGCGGCGGCGGTGGCCCATCCCAGCGCGAACAGCCAGAGCACCGCCACCGACGTCTGGGTGTGGCGTGGTCCCGGCGGTAGGGCCACGACGTCGAAGCGGGTGAGCAGACCGGCGGCGAGGACACCGGCGGCGACGGCCCACGGGCGGCGCCGCTGCCAGCGGTCGAACGCCGGCACGCCGAGCAGGGCCGCGAGGACCAGCAGGATCTGGACCAGGGCTTCGACGAACCAGAACTCCCAGGGTGGGCCCGCGCGGTCCGGCCCGAACACGCTGTTGAGCAGCACGATGTTGGCGGGTTCGTGTTCGTCCATGACGAGCACGAGTACGGTGATGAAGACGATGCTCGGCATCGCGAGGTACGCGATGCTGCGGAGCAGCCCGCGGACCCGGTCGCGCCGCGGCGCCGCGGTCAGGTGGAAACGGGCGAAGTTGTAGCCGGCGACGGCGATGAGGAGATGGGCGCCCCCGAGGATGCCGCCGACGGCGTCGAAGGTGTTGGCGTGCGTCCCGACGATCAGCACGATCGCAACCGCCCGGAGCAGCACGCTGGTCTCGATCGAGCTGCCAGAGCCGCCAGCCCGGCGCTTCGGTCGCGTGGCCGGCTTCAGGTCCCGCACGGCCATGGTGTGCCAGCCGGCGGGCAGGTGTCCGAGGGCGTCCTCCAGCCGCAGTGACAGTTCCACGTAGGACAGCGAGTCGCCGCCCAGGCTCACGAAGGTGCTGTCGTCGGTGACATCGTCGCGGTGGAGCAGCTCGGCGAACAGCCGGCGTACGTCGGCTGTTCCGTCCGACGGTCCGTCCCGTCCGGTGGGCGCGGTCGTGCGCGCCGGTCGCGCGTCGCGGGCGATCTCCTGCAGCGCGACCAGATCCGGTTTGCCGGTGGCCAGGCGGGGCAGGGCGGCCAGGCGGTGGACGCGGACGGCGTTCTCCGGCAGCCGGCAGGCCCGCGCGACCAGCCGGCGGACCGAAGGCGTGTCCCGGTCACCCTCGATCATCACGTCAACGGCGTCGTCGCCGGTCACGCAGCAGGCGCTGAGCCCCTGGCCGGCGAGGGTGTCTTCCACGTGTTGCAGGTCGATCCGGATCCCGAAGACCTTGGCGAATCTGGTCTGCCGTCCCACGATCTCGTACAGGCCGTCATCGGTGCGGCGCGCGACGTCCCCGGTGCGCAGCTCGTCGAGCGTCGGACCGAGCGCGAGGTCCGAGGCCGTCCGCGCGTAACCCATCATGACGTTGGGCCCGGAATAGACGAGCTGCCCCAGATCCCCGGTGCTGTCGGTGCTCCCGGTGCGGTCGGCCAGCGGCTCGAGCCGGAACGACCCGCCCGGGACCGGGACTCCGATGGTGTGGGGGTGGGTCGGCGCGAGGTGCGGCGGCAGGCAGGACATCCGCGCCGTGGCCTCGGTCTGGCCGTACATCACGACGAAGTCCCAGCCGTTGCGTCGTCCGAGCTCGGCGTAGCGGGCCACCCGGTCCGGCGCCAGTCGACCGCCGGCCTGCGTGATGTAGCGCAGATGCGGCAGCGACATCGCGTCGAAACCGATCCTGTCGAGCAGGTCGAACGTGTAGGGGACGCCAGCCAGCGAGGTTCCCTGCCCGTCCCGGAAGAGGTTCCAGAAGCAGGCGTCCACGACGGACAGGGACGTCAGGATCAGACCGGCCCCGCACAGGAGGTGACTGTGCACGACCGACAGCCCGTAGCAGTAGTACAGGGGCAGGGTCGTCGCGGCGCGGTCGCCGGGGCGAAGGCCGAGGCACTCGACGATCGACTCGGCATTGGCCTGCAGGTTCGTGTACGACAGCCGGACCAGTTTCGGTGAGCCCGTCGAGCCCGACGTGCTCAGCAGCAGCGCGAGGTCCGGATGAAGGTCGTGCTTCGAGCCCTCCCGCCGCTGCTCGACGCGGGTCCGCGTGCCGGCCGGGCGGATCACCACGTCGGGGTCATAGGACGTGATCAGGGCGTCGGTCGACGCGGCGTTGTCACCCGGCACCAGCAGGACCGCGTGCCCGGCGGACAGCGCCGCCAGGTACAGGACGAGGACGTCGATCGTGTTGACCGCCGCGAGGAGCACCAGCCGCCGCCCGGCGCCGAGCCGACCGGCGGCGGCGTCGACGCGTGCCGCCAGTTCGCGGTAGGACAGCCGGCCCTCAGCCGTGACAACGGCCGTGCGGTCACCGTGCCGTTCAAGGTGGCGGGCGAGGAACACAGTCGAGCTTGCGAGGGACGGGCCTGCCTTGGTCACCCAGCCAATGTACAAGTAAGGAAAGCCTACCCTAAGTCATACCTCTCACTGCGCCTACGTCATCGACCTGTGACGTTCGGTGCCGCAGCCGCCCATGGATGATCTTGCTGTGTGGCGGTGGCAGTGGCGGCGGCAGCGGTGGTGATGGTGGCCCCCCGCCCCAGGGCGGCACCCACCTGCTGGGAGGAGTTGAGTAACGCCGCGGGCGATATGGCGTCGTCGTCGGTTCGGAATGATGTCCAGCGGATAAGCGTGGTTCGCCGGGTGGCGGGCATCAGCTTGTTGACCTGTGATGTCGAGCGCCAGCTGACGGCAAGGTCCTTGTATCGGTGACCGACGAGGGGAGAATAGGATCGTGAGCGACATAACTGCCTCAGATCGTCGTACACATGAAAGATCCACAAATGTGCCCTGGTTTGGTTTTCTCGCCGTTGGAGCAGCTTTTGCCCTGTTCGCGCTGGCCATTCCGCAGTTCGATCTGACCACGGTATGGTCGATCGCCGTGCTTCTCGGGATCGTCCTGCTCCTCGGTGCGGTGAGTGAGTTGCTGGCGGCGGCGGCGACGGCCCGGGACTGGCGCTGGTCCCATGCGCTGCTCGCGGTGCTGTTCGTGGCCGGCGGGGTGGTGGCGCTGGTCTGGCCGGATCCCACGGTCAAGGCAGTGGGCCGGATCGCGGCCTGGTTCTTTTTGATCAAGGGTCTCTACGACGTCGTCAACTCGTTCGTCGCCCGACGGACTGAGCAGCAGGCCGCGGCCGGGCAGTACGCCACCGCGGCGGAGGGCCGCCCCACCCCGGCCCAGTGGTGGATGCCGCTGATCGTCGGTGCGTTGGAGATCGGGGCGGCGTTCTGGGTGGTGGGTTCCCAGCGGGTCTCGTTGCCGCTGCTGGCCCTGTGGGTGGGCCTCACGGCCCTGGCGATCGGGCTGACCAAGATTGCCATGGGGTTCCGGCTGCGGGGCGTTTCCCGACCGCCCGCCTCGCTGGAGGGCCTGGCGATTCCCGGCTTCGGCGCCGGCGCGGTGGAAGGCAGGCGGCTGGAGGAGGGGCGCGTCCAACGACCCGTGTCCGGGAACCGTTGACGATCCCGGGTGGTCCCCGGATCCCGGCCCCGGTTTCTTCCCGGCCCATCGGCTTCCGCCACCGCGGTCGGTCTGACCCTGACGCCCCACCGCCCCGACTCGCGTCAGGGCGGTGGGGCGTCAGGGTTGTGCCCCGCGGGAGGCCCCTCGCCGCCTCGGCGCGCGTCGGCATAGCCTCGGCGGCGTGATCCGTGAGTCGCTGCCCGTCCCGTCGTGGGTGATCCGCTTGCATGCGCGTGCGCTCGCGCGGTTGACCGGCGCGCCCGAGGCGCGGCGCAGCGTCCGGTTCTTCGCCGACCAGGGCCGGGTCGTCGCGGTCCTCGTCGGGCTGTCCGTTCTCGGTTCGGCCGCCGTCGCCGTCGGGCCGTTCGTCCTGCGCCATCTCATCGACACGTCGTTGCCCACCGGCCAGGTGCGTGACCTCGTCGTCCCCGTTCTGCTGCTGTGCGCGGTGCTGGTGTTCGAGTCGAGCGTGCTTTCGGTGCGCATGGCGCTCATCGCTCGGCTCGGCGGCGTTGTCTCCGTGCGGATCCGTCAGACGGTGAACGCTCACCTGCAGCGCCTGCCCTTCGCCTTCTTTCCCCGCAGCCAGCAGGGGGAGGTGATGACGGTGATGTCCACCGACGTCCTGAACGCCCAGAACGCGATTTCCGCCACCGTGCAGGCGGTGGTCTGCCGGATCGCGGACATCGTCGTCGGCTCGATCGTCGTCTTCGTGCTGGACTGGCGTCTGAGCCTGGCGGTGATGGTCTTCGCGCCGGCCACGCTGCTGATCGTCCGCTCGGGCCGGCGGCGGCTCGCCGCGCTGTCCATCCGCCAGCGGGAGCTCGACGGTCTGCTCATGGTCCAGGTCGCCGACACCTCGTCGGTCTCCGGGGCGCTGCACGTGCGGCTGTTCGACCGGGTCGACTACGAGCAGACCCGCTTCGACGCGGCGGGCGCCGAGCTGCTCGCCGCCGCCGAGGATCAGGCCCGGCTGATGTCGCGGGTCCGGTTCCTGGTCAACCTCGGGATTATCGCGACGATGACGGCGGTGCTGGCGCTGGGGGCCTGGCTGGTCTCCAGCGGTCGCATCACGCTCGGGACGGTCGCAGCCCTGGGCGGCGCGTTGCTGGTGGCCTTCGGACCACTGTCGTCCGCTGTCAACCTGCGTGCGGAGCTCGCGGGTGCGGGCGCGTCCTTCCGGCGGATCTTCTCCCTGCTTGACGTCCCGCAGGACGAGGTACGCCTGAGGTTCGAAGGGGCCCGGGCCCCCGCGCTGACCGTCCCCCGCGCACCGCGGTCCGGGACGGAACCGGTGCCGGCCGCCGCTCGCTGGGGAGTCGATGCCGGCCGGGGACTCGATCTGACGTTCGACGACGTATGGTTCTCTTACGATCTTGCCACGGCCGAGGACCGGCCGGACGGCGACTGGCCGGACGACGACCCGACGTGGAACCTGCGCGGGGTGACCCTGAAAGTCGCCGCGGGGACGACGACGGCGATCGTCGGGGCCAGCGGGGCCGGCAAGACGACCATCACCTATCTGGCCAGCGGCATGCACCGGCCGCGGCGCGGCGGCATCCGTCTCGGCGGGGTTCCCCTCGACGACATCCCGCCGGATAGTCTGCACACGATGATCGGCGTCGTCCCTCAGGACCCGCATCTGTTCCATGACACGATCGCGGCGAACCTCCGTTACGGCCGGTTGGACGCAACCGACGACGAGCTGCGTGCCGCCCTGGCGGCCGCCAGCCTCTCCGCCCTGCTCGACCGGCTGCCCGAGGGCCTGGCGACCCGGGTCGGCGCCCGGGGCTACCGGTTGTCCGGTGGTGAGCGGCAGCGGTTGGCCATCGCCCGGGTCCTGCTGCAGTCACCACGGGTGCTGGTGCTGGACGAGGCGACCTCGGCGCTGGACACCGTCTCCGAGGCCGCCGTGCGCACCGCCCTGGACCGGCTCGCGGTGGGGCGGACGTGCCTGGTGATCGCGCACCGGCTGTCCACGGTGATTGACGCCGACCGCATCTACGTGATGGACCACGGCCAGATCGTCGAGGACGGCACGCACAGCGAGCTGCTCGCCGACGGCGGCGCCTACGCCCGCCTCTACCGGCCCACCGTCGTCTGATCGGGTGGGGGCTGTCGGTGGTGGTGCCGTCGCGAGCTGGCCGGCGGGAGGCCGTTACCCGCGTCGGCAGCCTTCCCGGTGCGCCCGGACCGCCCGTAGCACGCCCCGGGCGAGCAGGAACAGCACGAACAGCATCCCGCCGGCCGGCAGCGCGACCAGCAGCGCGGAGACGACCTCCGCGAATGCGGTGACCAGCTTCCCGTCACGGGTCGCCCGGCCCGCCAGCCCGAGATAGTCCCACATGGCCCGGGTCGTCCGGGTAAGCACGAACGGAACCGAGACCATGAGCACGACCAGGTTCACCAGGATCAGCGGCGCCGCGAGCAGCGCCCAGGCGGTCACCACGATCCGGGCCGGCCGGGTCAGCCCGTCCGGTCGGCTTCGGATGTCCGGCGGGGTCAGCCCGTCCGGTCGGCTCCGTCCTGCTGATCGGGCAGGCCGCCCGCGCGGGACGCGGTTGCGCCGCCGTGGCAGCGTCGCGCGTAGCGCCGGCCCCATCCGGTTGAACAGGTCCGGTACCCCGGCCAGGTCGCTGACGATGTAGTAGCCGTCGAGCCGGACGAAGGGCGCAAGCTGGCGCATGGCATCCAGGTGGACAAGGACGACGGCGGTCACCAGCACACCGGCGTGGGTGAGCGCGAGAGCCCCGGCGAGCAGCAGAACGAACAGTCCGTTGAAATAGATGCCGCCGAGGTCGGTGCGCAGCCGGCCGAGCCGGCTCAGCCGGTAGGAGTCGGTGACGTCGGTGAAGAAGGCCGGCCACACCAGGTACATGCCGAAACCGATGACTCCCGGGCGGGCACCGCCGTAGTGGCAGGCCGCGGCGTGCCCGCATTCGTGGAACAGTGCGCCGGCGAGGGCCAGGCCGACCACCACCAGGATCAGCGCCGGGGTCGCGAGCACCTCCGCCGCGCTGTCTCGGACGCTGTGCCGGCCGAACGTCCACACGTCGGTGACCACCAGCAGGGCCAGCAGCAGGGCCACGGCCGCTGGCCGGAACAGCATCGCGAACACCCGGCTGACCCGGTGCACGGCCGGCGCGGGTAGCAGGGTGTGCCGGGCTGCGAGTGTGAACAGCGCCTTCGCCCGTGGTGCCGGGGTGACGCCGTTCTCGCTGGCGATCAGGCCGAGTGGCATGAGCCGATCCGCTACGAGGTACGCGACGTCGGCGCCACTCATCCGGCGGGCGCAGACCACCGTGACCCGGTCGGCAATCGCGGCGACGTCGCGGGCGCCGTCCGCCGCTTCGAGGATGTGCGCGAGCAGTTCGGTGAGTGCGACGACCTGACCGTCGGCGCGGCGGGCCAGGAAGACGGGTCGGGCCAGGCCCGACCCGGTGAACTCGCCGAGTAGCGCCAGGCCGTCGGCCCGGCTCGGTCTGGCGGGTACCTCGGTCGGCCCGGGAACGCCCGTCGGATCGGTGACGCCGGTGACGCCGGTGATATCGGTGACGCCGGTGATATCGGTGAGGTCGGGCGTCCGGTCCGGTTTGGAAGGCACCGGCGGCATCGTTGTCGGCCGGGTGGACGACCGGGTGGACTCGGTCATCTGCGTCCCATCCTCATTGTCATGAACTGGCGGGAAGCCGGCCGCCGGTCCGTCGACCGGCGGCAGGCCGGGTGACCACCCCGGAGGAATCCGGCGGTGTATCTGTCGGTCGTAGCGGTAAAGCGGTAAAGCGGTAAAGCGGTCGGTGTTATTTCTGTATGATGATGTTGATGCTCGGTACCAGTGTGATGAGAATGGGCAGGAATCCACCGGCGACCTGCGGCTCCGCATGAGCGTCGATCTGTGCCATTTTCGACCAGGGGGAGCCGACCGGAAAGAAGGTTGGGTCAAACTCCTTCCGACCGATCTCGACCGCGGCGAGAGTCGTCCGTTCGGGTAGTAGTTCCGCCCATTCCAAGAACAGTTCTCCATTCAGCTCGCCGGCGCAGTTGCCCGTGATATCGTTCATCCTTGTTTCCCACCGATCTGAGTTGCCTCGGATATTCGGGCGGTGGGAACGCTAGCCACCGCTCAACCTGGTGGCCAGCACCTGCACAAGGTGTGTCACGGTCGTGCCAGCGTCGGTCGAAACTTCGGCTGGCCTTCTCGGATCGGCCTGACCGAGGCGAGGGCATGCCTTCCGGCCGGCCGAAGGATAGTCGGCCGGCCGGTGGCCGCGGGTGCACGGTGCCCTTGGCGACCTCGGGAGAACGTGGTCGGGTGCGGTTACCCGGCCGGGGAGACCGGCGTGAGGAGCAGAATCGTTCCGGAGTTCACCACTGCTCGATGCGGTTCCAGCTGTTGGCGATGGTCTTGACGAACGCTCCGTCGCTGTAGGCGGTCTGCGGCTCCGGATGATTATCGATTTGGGCATTGTTGCTGCCCGGCGAGCCGACCGGGTAGAAGGTGGGGTCGAACTCGGTGCGGTTTATCTCGATCGCCGCCAGGGTCATGCGCTCGGGCAGCAGCTCCGCGTGTTCTTGCGCCAGCTCGACGACGTCTGTCTCCCTGCGGTCCCTCATCTTCTGGCTCCCCTGTGTGTCGCTCGGTACCCGTCATGACGCAGGATGTGGGCACCGGCCGGTGGCGAGGAATCGGCCGGCGCGGGGCGGGGTCAGAACTCACCGGAGGGCGCGGATTCCGCGGCATCCGGTGGTACTACCGAACTGTAGGAGCCGCGGTTACCCTCCGCAACACGGATCTTGTCCTCGGTCGATCTGACCGGTCCAGGCCCACTCGGCGGGTGGTCGGATCATCATCCGCGCCCGGGCGCGAGCCTGGCGTGGGGAAGGCCGATTCTCTACGGATGATTCACCATGGCATTTTTCCCGATGGCGATAGATGGGAAATCAAAAATGGTAGACAATATTGAACTATGGTGAATTTTGTCAAAAAATATAAAATAATACTGACGTGTCGAACAATGCCGATCCACTTGTTGATGGATGTTCTCTTCCTCGGGGTTATCTTCGGCGGTGGATATCCGGATGCGGTCCGTTCAAACGACAGCAATTTTTCGCGTGGATGGTAGCGTCGTCGGTGTCCGAGGTCCCGCGTGAACGACGAAGGGTGGACAGGCGATGGCCGCGGCACCGATAGTTCCGCTGCATATACGGCGAGCGCAGTTCGATCCGATCGAGGAACTCGTCCGGATCCGGGACACCGACGGCGTCTGCCGCGTTGTCACCGTGTTCGGGATACCCGCGTATCTGGTCAGCCGGTACGAGGACGTCCGCGAGATACTCGCGGATCCGGGCAGGTTCAGCAACGTCAATCAGTGGGTCGTAGGTCCTGGCGGTCCCGTCCTGAGTGATGAGGAAATCGCCGAACTGCGGGCGGGGCAGATGCTCGCGTTCGATCCGCCAGATCACACCCGGCTGCGCCGGATGCTCACCCCGGAGTTCACCGTGCGCCGGATGCGCGGGTTGGAGCCGCGGATCCGGGACATCGTCGACGCGGCGCTCGACGAGGTGGAACGGGCCGGCCGGCCTGCCGATCTGGTCGCGACCTTCGCGCTTCCGGTGCCGTCGCTGGTGATCTGCGAGTTGCTGGGGGTGCCGTATTCCGACCGCGCGGAGTTCCAGCAGCGCACCCGCCGGCAGATCGACGCCTCGTTGCCGATCGAGCAGCGGCTGGCCCTGCAGCGCGAGGCCCGTGCGTACATGGCCGGGCTGGTCACGCGGGCGCAGGCCGCCCCGGGCGAGGACCTGCTGGGCATGCTGGTGCGCGAGCACGGCGACGAACTGAGCACCGCCGAGCTGGTCGGCATCGCCTCGCTGCTGCTGGTCGCCGGGCACGAGACGACGTCGAACATGCTTGCTCTCGGCACCCTGGCGCTGCTGCGCCATCCCGACCAGCTCGCCATGGTCCGCGACGATCCGGCCCAGGTCGAGCCCGCCGTCGAGGAACTGCTGCGGTGGCTGTCCATCGTGCCCTCCGGTGTGCCCCGCACGACGACGACCGAGGTGGAGATCGCCGGTCACCGCATCCCGGCGGGCGAACAACTGCTCCTGGCGCTACCCGCGGCCAACCGAGACCCGGCTCTCGTCGGGGATCCGGACCGGCTCGACATCACCCGTGGCGCTCCCGGCCACGTCGCTTTCGGCCACGGCGTGCACCACTGCCTGGGAGCGCCGCTGGCCCGGATGGAGATGCGCATCGCGTTCCCCGCGCTGCTGCGACGCTTCCCCGATCTCGCGCTGGCCGTGCCCTACGAACAGGTCGCGTTCCGTGCCCATCATGTCGTACACGGGCTGCACGCACTCCCGGTCACCTGGTGAGACCCGGTCCCTGGTGGAAGAGGGCGGAACAGGAGGGTGTCGCATGAAGATTGTCGCTGATCGCGCCGTCTGTGTCGGCGCTGGGATGTGCGTGATGACCGCGCCGGAGGTCTTCGATCAGGGTGACGACGGCCTCGTCGTCACCCTGATCGAAGAGGTCGCCGCCGGTCGGCTGGACGCTGTGCGCCGATCGGTCGCGCTGTGTCCGTCGAAGGCGCTGCGCGTGCTGGACGACTGACGAACGGGTCGGCCGCCCGGCGGGCGTCACGCGGTGCAGTTGCTGGTGAAGCCATCCGTGGGCGGCGTGGATCCCGGGGGCGTGGACATGGCACCTCCGATGCGTCGCGACCGGGGTCATCGGGCGCACGTCCGGATGGCGGGCGAGATCCGGTCTCCGCTGATCATAATAGGTTGATGAGCTGACGGATCGCGGCGCATCAAGACCCTGATGCGTGGTTCCGTGCCGCTCCGGGGTGCCGTGTTCCGGGGTGCCGTGTTCCGGGGTGCCGTGTTCCGGACCGCCGTGTTCCAGGGGTACCGTGCTTCCGGTTTTGGGGGCTTTCCCGACCGAGAATTTCCGTAGGCCCGCTCGGCCGAAGGTGGTCCATGAGCCAACGGGCGCGTCCGCACGTCCACCGAGACGACGGCGTATATCTTGGGGTCGCGTCGTATCAGTCCGGCGTCCGGAGTAACGTCTCCTTAGCGGTGCCACGCTGATATGCCGGCTGAACCCGACAAAACCCTCGGAGGAGACAGACTGTGTCGGATTCGCAAGGTCTTGTGTTCGCGTCAGCGGAGTGGCTGCCCAACGGAACCGAACATTGGGCCAACTTCAAGGTGACCATCTCCAACTACTCCACCGAGGACGTGGTGGATCCGGAGATATCCTGTACGTTCGCCGCGCCCCGGCTCATCCGGAATGTTTACGGACTGGTGTTCAACCCGGTTGATCGGCCGACTGACGTCGTCACTGGCCGCCTGGTGTCCGAACGGAAGATCATCCAGGCGAGGGGATCGCAGGAGTTCACCCTCGCGATGCAGAACGGTGGTACGGGCGCCGGCTCGGATCCCGCCCTGCTGCCGAACGGCTTCACGGTCAACGGGGAGAACGCCAACCCACCCGAGGACACCGATCCGCCCACGGTGCCGGAGAAGCTGCGCATCACCGGCTGGGCGCCGCACAGCCTGCACCTGACCTGGGATCCGTCCACGGACAACATCGCGGTGGCGGGCTACGAGGTGTTCTACCGGACTCCGGGTGGAGAACCCCGTGTCCTGGCGACCACCGCCGCCGAGGCCACGGTGTCGGGGCTGAACTCGTTGACGGAGTACATTCTGCGGGTCCGCGCGTTCGACGTCAGCGGCAACCGGTCGGAGCTGTCCGAGGAGGTAGCCGCGTCGACTACCGCCCCCCTCCCGGACCCCGGTACCTGGGATGCGCCGCGAGCGCCCTTCGTCGACTACACCGCATGGCCGAACCCGAAGCTCGCCGAATACGGCTCCCTGTCCGGAATCGACAGTTTCTTCGTCGGCTTCCTGGTGGCGCAGCCGGGCGGCGACAAGAAGGTGTACTGGGGCGGCTATCCGAGCTACGGGGAGGCCGCGACAGGCGATTTCGGCAAGGAGGACTTCGCCGCGTTCACCGCGCAGGGCGGGAAGGTCATCCTCTCCTTCGGGGGTGCTTCCAACGTCCCCCTGGAGGATGTGGAGACCGACGTTTCCAAGATTGTGGCGACGTATCGGGCGATCCTCGCGAACTACGGGGTCAGCCATGTCGACTTCGACTTCGAGGGAGCGTTCATCCAGAACCGGGCGGGGTTGGAGCGGCACGTCGCCGCCATCTCCCAGGTGCTCCCGGCCTACCCCGGCCTGAAGATCTCCTACACGCTTCCCGTCGACGGCGCTCCCGGCAGCCTGGTGGGTTTCAACCCCGACGGGGTGCGTCTGCTGCATCTGCTCGCCGACGCGGGCGTCCAGCCATCGCTGATCAACGGCATGCTGATGGAGTTCGGCCAGACGGCCCCCTCGGACGCCTATGAGTGCTGCGTGATCGCGCTTAACGGCATGTTCACGCACATCGCCGGGGCTTGGCGCGACTGGGACGAGCAGAAGGTCTGGCGGCGGATCGGCGCCTGCCCGATGTTCGGCCGCCACATCAACGGCCGGATCTTCACGCTGGACCACATGCGCCGGCTCGTGGAGTTCGCCCGTACCCACAACATCGGCGCCGTCTCCGGTTGGGACGCCACCCGGGACTACAACCAGGGCCGCCTGCCCGAATGCGCCGACTTCAACGGGAACGACCTGGCGAAGTGCACCTACGTCGAGCAGAACCCGTTCGACTTCTGCAAGATCATCGCCACCTACCGACCCGAGTCCGTTCCCGCCGCCGCGCTGCGGCGGTAGGTCCGCGCCCGCGGCCCGGCGGCGCACGTAGCCGCCGGGCCGCGGTCCGGCTTTCCTGGCGGCATTCCGCCAGGCGGACCGGCGGATCCGTCAGGCGACGGAGGACATCCCCGGTTCCCAGATCTCGAACCCGGCCGCCAGGTAGCGGTTCCTGGCCGCGGCTCGCATGATCTTGCCGCTGCTGGTCTTCTGTAGCCGGCCCGGCAGGGCCAGCACGAGGTCGTTCACCGAGAGGTCGTGTTCCCGCGTCACCGCCGCCCGGATCGACGCAGCGACGTCCCTCGCGTCGGCGGTGAGGCGCTGCTCGTCCCTGATCTCCTGCACGACGACCAGCTTCTCGCTGTCGGCACCGGGAACCGAGAACGCGGCGCACCCGCCGGGGCGCAACGCGGGGTGGGCCGACTGGACGGTGAGCTCGATGTCGTGGGGATAGTAGTTCCGGCCCCGAATGATCACCAGGTCCTTCAGCCTGCCCACGACGTAGACCTCGCCGTCGACCAGCAGGCCGAGATCGCCGGTGCGCAGGTAAGCCCGGCCGGTCTCGCCGTCGAACTCGGCGTGGAACACCTCGGCCGTCGCCTCCGGGCGGCGCCAGTATCCCTGCGCCACCTGGTCGCCGGAGACCCAGATCTCGCCCACCTCGTCCGCGGGGCACGGGCGTCCCGTTTCGGGGTCCACTATCCGGAGCTCCTCCTCCGGGAGGACGAGCCCGGATCCGACGAGACTCCGGCCGCGTCCGCCCGATGCCGGCACATAGCGCCGGTGACCGAGCGCCTCGACGTCCGCCTCGAGGGCGCGGGGACCGCGGCCCTTCCGGCTGCCGGTCACGAGCAGGGTCGCCTCGGCCAGGCCGTAGCACGGGTAGAACGCCTTCTCGTCGAACCCGTGGGGCGCGAAGATCGTCGAGAACCGGCGCAGGGTCTCGTGACGGATGGGCTCGGCCCCGTTGAACGCGACCTTCCAACAGCTGAGGTCGAGGTCCGGCACATCCCCCCGGGCGGCCCGTGCGACGCAGACATCGAAGGCGAAGTTGGGCCCGCCGCTGGTGTGGGCCCGGTACCGGGAGATGGCCGACAGCCAGCGCAGGGGCCACCGGATGAACGTCATCGGCGCCATGAGGATGCTGGTCGCCCCGAGGTAGAGCGGCTGCAGGATGTTGCCGATCAGCCCCTGGTCATGGAAGAACGGTGCCCAGCCGACGAACGTCGAGTCCTGATCGTGGTCGAACGCGCGCCGGATCATCTCCTGGTTCGCGGCGAGGTTCCGGTGGGAGACCATGACCCCCTTCGGATCGGACGTGGAACCGGAGGTGTACTGAAGGAAGGCGACGGAATCCGGCGGACAGGGCCGGGGGCGGAAGCTCGTGCCCGCCTGGTCCGTCTCGTTCGTCTCGTCCGCCACCTGGTCGACCGGCAGCCAGGGGAGGGGGCCACGGATCGATTCCACGACGGGCCTGATGTGCTCGACCATCGCGCCGACGGTGAGCACGGCCGAAGGCTCGCAGTCCTTGATGATGCTCCGGGTCGCGTCCTGGATCAGGTTCCTGCGCGGGGGGTTGACGGGGACCGCGATCACCTGCGCGTAGAGGCAGCCGAAGTAGGCGACGATGAAATCCAGACCCGGCGGGAAGAGCAGCAGCGCCCGGTCGCCGGGCCGGCAGTGCCGGATCAGCTCCCCGGCCACGGCGAGCGCCCGCGCGTGCAGGTCGCCGTACGTCAGTACCGCCTTTTCCGCCTCGTGTTCATCCACGAACACGTAGGCCCGCCTGGCCGGCTGGCGGGCGGCGCGGTTCTGTAGGACTTCCGGCAGCAATGTCGCGTGCGGCACCCTTTTTCCTTCCCTCGACTTTCCCTCCCGCCCCGGGAGCGGCTCGACGGAGCTCATTCCAACGCCGCGGCGATGCGCGCCGCGATGGCCACCCGGTGGCGTTGATGGAAGAAGTGATCGCCCGGGAAGGTGTGGACCGCGAAGGCCGCGTCCGTCTCGTCCCGCCAGGCTTCGATCTCGGCCAGGTCGACAACCGGGTCCGCGGTTCCGTAGAAGGCCGTGATCGGGCAGCGCAGCCTGGGTTCGGAGCGGTACGCGTACTCCTCGCTGAGCGTCAGATCGACTCTGGTGAGCCGTAGCGTGTAGCGCAGGAAGGCCGCACTCCGATGTGAGCCCCCCGTGTCACCCATCGTCTTCAGCGCGGCAACGAGCGCGTCGTCCGGCAGGTGATGGATCGGTGCCCTGCTGGCGGGCCGGTGTGGCGCCCGGCGGCCGGAGACGAACAGATGCACCGGTGGGATACCCGCCGCACTCAGCGCGCGGGCCAGCTCGAAGGCGACCAGTGCTCCCATGCTGTGGCCATACAACGCCACGGGCGGGTCGATCAGCCGGGTCACCTGTGGTAGCAACGCGTCGACGGCATCGTGCACCAGGCGCAGCGCGGGCTCGGCCACCACGTCCTCACGACCGGGCAGCTGGACCCGCACCGCCGCGACGGTCGACGGGAACAGCCCAAGCCATCTGGCGAAGGAACTGGCTCCGGCACCGGCGTGCGGGAGGCAGATGAGCCGCACGGCGGCATCCGTCGGTTCGTACCGCAGCCACGTCCGGCCCGTCAGCCCGGTGCCCGTCAGCCCGGTGCCCGTCACCCCGGTGCCCGTCACCCGACACCCCGCACCGAGACCGGAAGCTGCTTCAGCCCGCGGACGATGAAGCTGTGATCCTGCCAGTCGGGTTGCGTGACCAGGAGTTCCAGGCGTTCGGCTCGCCGGTACAACCGATCAAGGGCGACCTGGGCCTGCAACTGCGCCAGAATCCCGCCCAGGCACCCGTGCATCCCGTGGCCGAAGGCGAGATGCCCTCGTGCGTCGCGGGTGATGTCGAACTCGTCCGGCCGGCTGAACACCGCGGGGTCGCGGTTCGCGGCGCCGAGGCACAGCAGAACCTGATCGCCTGCCCGGATCCGGCTTCCGTCGATCTCGACCTCGCGCGTCGCGACGCGCTTGGTCAGCTGCAGGGGACTGTCGTAGCGCAGAGCCTCGTCGACGGCGCCGCCCAGCAGCTCCGGCCGACGGCGCAGGCGCGCGTCCTGATCCGGGTGCTGGAGCAACGCGAGGAGACCGTTGCCGATGAGGGATTTCGTGGTCTCGTTGCCGGCCACGAAGCACATGATGCAGACGAAGACGACTTCCTCATCGCTGAGCCGGTCGCCCCCGGCCGTCCGCGCGGCGAGCAGCCGGCTGATCAGATCGTCACCCGGCCGGGACCGGCGTTCGGTGACCACGTCGTCCAGGGCCTGCGCGAATGTCTCGACGACGTCGGATACCCGGGTGAAGTCCTCGGTCTTCATCAGCCCCGGCTCGAGCAGGAAGCGGATGTCATGCGTCCAAGGCCCGACGCGCTCGCGCAGGCTGTCCGGAAGGGCCATCCAGTCGCACATGACCGTGAGCGGTAGGGGCCCCGCGAGATCGGCGACGACGTCCATGCCGCCGTCGTCCCAGGCTCGCCGCACCAGCCGCTCCGCGACCTCGTGGACGCGGGGGCGCAGCTCGGCGACCGCCTGCGCCGTGAATACCCGGTTCACCAGGCCACGCAGCCGGGCGTGGTCGGGGTTGTCGGTGAAGACGAGCGACTTGGTCGCCAGCCGCCCGATCCGCGCCACGTCGTCCCGCGACAGCCGCGACGCCTGCCGGCTGACCAGCTGGGGGATGAGCCCGGCGCTGAACGTCCGGTCGTGCAGGACACCGCGCACGTCGGCGTGCCGCGTGAGCACCCACATGCCCAGCGTCCGGTGGACGGGCTGCGCGCCTCGAAGCCGCGCATAGAGCGGGTACGGACTGCGCCGGAACTCGGCGCCGAAGGGGTTGAAGCGGATCGGTGCCCGGGTGGCTTCGGCGGTCGCGGTGTCGGCGGTCGCGGTGTCGGCGGTCGCGGTGCTGGGTGTCGGGGACGTCATCCCGCCCGTGCTCATCCCGCCCGCACCCCGCGGCCCTCGAAGTATCCGCTCCCGAAGGGCTGAAGGACGAGCCTGAGCAGGCAGATCTTTCCCATCCGGAACCCCAGGGCGGACAGCTTCAGGTAACGCTCGTACCGGGCGACCACCTCCGGTCCGACGACACCCACGGCCTCCTCGCGGTGTCGGCGCAGTCGGCGGGCCCACTCCTCGCATGTCCAGGCGTAGTCGAGCCGACCGTTGTGCACCGACTGGATCTCGAAGACACCCTCCGCCGCGGCGGTGATCTCCGTGAGCGTCGGCAGATCCGCCGCCGGAAATATCTCCTGCTGAATGAAGGCGCTCGCGTTCTCGCGGGACATGTTCGCGTAGGCGATCGTCTGCAGCGACAACACGCCGTCCCGCTTCAGCCAGCCGTGGCAGCGGGTGAAGAACTCCCGGTACAGGCGGATCTTCTCGGCGGACGAGTCGTCGGGTCCGGCGAAGTGCTCGAAGGCACCGATGGAGATGATCCCGTCGAACCGGGTGCCGGGTTCGTAGTGCGCCCAGTTCTCCGTGCGCACCTCGACACCGGGATAGCCGCGGGACCGGACGAAGGCCGCCTGCTCCGCACTGAGGGTGAGACCGACGGAGCGTCGCACCCCGTGCGTTTCCGCCAGTCGCCCCAGGATCGAGCCCCACCCGCAGCCGATGTCCAGAACGCTTTCGGCGCGGTCGGCGCGAATCGCGTCCAGGTGGAACCGCAGCTTCCTTTCCTGGGCTGTTTCCAGGGTGTCGTCCGCGCCTTCCCGCAGCGCGCAGGAGTAGGTCAGCGAGCGGTCCAGCCAGAGCCGGTAGAAATCATTTCCGACGTCGTAGTGGTGGCGGATGGCCGCCGCCGCTCCGACCGTCCGATCGTGTCCGACCGAGGTGGCCATGACGACTATGCCACGTGCCGCGGGAGCTGCGTGTGCAGGTACGTGGCGACCGCGTTGAGGTTCGGGTTCTCGAACAACGCCTCGGGCGGTAGGTCGACGCCGTAGCGTTCCTCAACCTCGATCAGCAGGGAGACGGCGAGGGCGGAATCGATTCCCAGTCGATCGAAGTCCGCGTCCGGATCGACCTCCTCCGCGGGTATCTCGAGGAGACCCGCGACATACTCCTGGCACCAGGTGACAATCTCTTCCCTGCTTGGCTCCACCGTGCTCGCTCCTTATACCGCGGTACTCGGAGCGGATCTTCTGGCGGCGATGCGCTTCGCCGCCATCCGCTCTTCGGACGGAAGTTTGACATCCCAGGCGAGGCCACTGACCGCGAGCAGCCTGATGAGCCAGTAACCCGGATCGAGGCGGTACCACCGCAGCCCGAAGGAGGGCGAATCGGGGAACGCGTGGTGATTGTTGTGCCACGATTCGCCCAGGCTCAGCAGGGCGAAGATCCCGCCGTTCCTGCTGTTCTCCCGGGACTCGTAGGGGCGGGTGCCGAACATGTGCAGGAAGGAGTTGATCCCCCAGATGACGTGTTCGAGGACGAACATCCGTACGAGACCACCCCAGAGGAAGCCGCTCACCGCCCCGGTCCAGCTTTGGTAGACGAGGCCACCGACGAGCGCCGGGAGCAGAAGCCCGAGCGTCACCCAGTAGTAGTAGAGGCGGGCCACCCGGACCAGCGCGCGGTTCTTGATCAGATCCGGCGCGTAGTGGACGACGTTGGGATATTCGTGGCGGCGCATCCACAGGAAGTGCGAGTGGGCCAGGCCGCGGAGCCGGCCCTTCAGACCGTTGCCGGCGAGATTCGGCGAGTGCGGGTCTCCGTCGCGATCGCTGCACTCGTGGTGCCGCCGGTGCAGAGCGACCCAGGACACCACGCCGCCCTGGCCGGCCATCGAGCCGAGTACCGCGAGCGCGGCCGCCGCGGCCGGCGCCGCCTTGAACGCGCGGTGCGTGAAGAGCCGGTGATAGCCGACGGTGATGCCCAGACCGGTCAGGAGCCACATCGAGAAGAGTAGGGCGAGTTCGGTGGCCCCGATCGGATGTACCGCGAGAAACGCGATGGCGGCGGCGGTGCCGGCAATCGGGAGGACGTCGAACAGCAGGAAGTGCCGGCGCTGCAGGCGATGCAGGTAGGAATTGCTGATCGTCTTCCGGCGGGGAGTGGATCCATCGGCTCCGTACCCGTTTTCAGAGTACCCGGTTTCAGGAATGTGCGTTGCAGGCTGGAAGCCAGCCATTCTCGACCGCCTCCTCCGGAGGGCTGCGGATGGGTCGTCGGCCCGAACTTTTCCGATCGTAACAGCCGTCGTGGCCGGTTCCGGAACATGCGCCGGAGTAATCGATCGTGAGATTGTGTTTCGTTATCGTCCGCTGCTGAGCCGCACCCGCCGGCTCTCCGGCCCACGGATAGTGCGGGTGCCGCGGTAGTGCGGATGCCGCGGTAGTGCGGATGCCGCGGTAGTGCGGGTGCCGCGGTAGTGCGGGGTGTCGCCCAGCACCGTCATAGGGCGACACCGCATGGTCAGGGCGACAGCCGGATGGGGAGTGTCTCCAGGCCACGCACGGCCAGATGCGGGCGATAGGAGGGAGGGTCGCTGGCCGGCGTGAGGCTACCGGCCCGGCGCACGAGTGCCTGCAGGGCGATCTCCGCCTCCAGTCGGGCGAGCGGCGCGCCGAGACAGTAGTGGATCCCCAACCCGAAGCCGAGATGACGGGGGGCGGGTGTCGGCCCGGCGTACCGGCGGATGTCGAACCGGTCCGGCTCCGCGAAGGTCCGCGGATCCCGCCCGGCGGCGGCCAGCATGATGACGCCGACCTCGCCCGCGGCGAAGGAGTGCCCGGCGACCTCGGTGCCACGCAGCGCGAGACGCCCGACGAACTGGACGGGCGGGTCGTGGCGCAGCGTCTCGTCAACGAGTGCGGGCGCCAGGTCGGGGTCGGCCCGCAGCGCGGTGAGCTGGTCGGTGTCACGCAGCAGGGCGAGCACCGCGTTGCCGATCAGGTTGATCGTGGTCTCGTACCCGGCGACCAGCAGCAGAGCGCACAGCTCCAGCAGTTCGGCCTCGGTCAGGCTGTCACCCTGCTCCCGCACCGCCACGAGAAGACCGAGCAGGTCGTCGGTCGGCCGAGCCCGTCTGGCCGCGATCAGATCCGTGAAGTAGGCGTCGAACTCGACGGTGGCCTTCCCTCGCAGGGCCAGCTCGTCGGGTGTGAGCAGATAGTCCGGATCGAGGCCGCGGGTGAGGGCGGTTCCCCAGGCCCGGAACGTCTCCTCGTCCCGCACGGGCACACCCAGCAGATCGCAGATGATTCTCAGGGGAAGGGGACGGGCGAACGCGTCGATCAGATCCACCTCGCCAGCCGCGAGCGCGGCGTCGAGCAGCGACTCGACCAGGACGGTGATCTGTGGCCGCAGCCCGGAGATGACCCGGGGAGTGAACGCCTTGCTGACCAGCCCGCGCAGCCGGGTGTGATCGGGCGGGTTCACGCCGAGGAGCGACCGCAGCCCGCCGTCGAAGCTGTTGGCGGAACGCCAGGCGTTGGTTCCCCCCTCACCCCGGCCCCAGGCGGCGTCCTGCAGAACGTGCATGCAGTCCTGGTAGCGGGTGAGCAGCGTGACCTGCTGGGCGC
This sequence comes from Frankia sp. BMG5.23, assembly GCF_000685765.2. Classification (NCBI taxonomy): domain Bacteria; kingdom Bacillati; phylum Actinomycetota; class Actinomycetes; order Frankiales; family Frankiaceae; genus Frankia; species Frankia sp. BMG5.23. The sequence goes on along the minus strand of NZ_JDWE01000018.1, from coordinate 7,345 downwards.
CCAGCGGCAGACGGTAGAACGGATCCGCCTCCCGTAGGGCGTGGTAGCTGGGGTAGGGATCATGGCGTCGGGCCGGATCGAACGCGCCGAAGGCCGGCGGCGTGCCGACCGCGGCCGCACCGGACGGGGAATCGGCATCCATTGTCAGCTCCTCGCTTCCGGTGGTCGGTGACCCCGCAGCCGCGCCGCCGCCGCTGCGTGCGACCGTGAAGGACGTTTGCAGGGCGAACCGGACTCCCGATGAAGGGAACGCGAACGGACGACGAGAAGAACGGGAAGGACGGGAAGGACGAGGAGACCGAGAAGGCCGACCGGCCTCTCCCTCATTGAGGGAGAGGCCCGCCGGCGGCGGTGACGACCACCCCGACCGCGGCGGCGATGAGCAGGGTGAGAACGACGCCGCGGCGCAGGGGCAGCAGGAGGATCATGGCGCCGCCGAGGGTGGCATACTGCCAGGGCCGGTCGAGCGCGCCGGCTAGCGGGATGGCGGAGCCGAGGATGGCGCCGGCCGCGGCGGGGGCGGCGCCATCGAGGAAGGCGCGGATTCGCGGTTCGGCCCGCAGCCGGGCGAAGTGGGGACCGCCGAGCAGGATGAACGCGAACGACGGACCGAAGGCGACGGCTGCGGCCAGTAGCCCGCCGTCAATCCCGGCTGCCGCGTACCCGACGGCGGCGACGGTCTGCACGACGGGGCCGGGGGTGATCTGTCCGAGCGCGACCGCGTTGAGGAACTGGTCGGCGGTCATCCAGTGATAGTGGTCGACCGCGTCGGTCTGCATCAGCGGGATGATGACGAAGCCGCCGCCGTAGGACAGGGCACCAACCTTGAAGGCAACCCAGATCAGCGCGAGCAGCCCGCCGGTGCCGGTTGCCGCGGCGGCGAGCAAGGGCATGGGTGGCGCGGCAGCGCCCGGCTGGCGGCCGGGCCGATGGTGGCGGCGGGCGGCCAGCTCGAACGCGCCGCAGCCGAGCAGGACGAGCACCAGCCACGGGCCGACAGCGGCGGCAGCCGTCGCCCCGGTGGCCAGGTAGCACGGCCAGCGCAGGCGGCTGACCGTGCGGGCCCGCCGCCAGCTTGCCGGCAGCAACGCGACGCCGGTCTGGACGGCGACGGCCGCGACCGCGGAACCCGCCCCGGCGCCGGCGGCGCGCACCCACCGCGGCGGCGAGCCGGCGAGGAAGATCGCCGCCAGCGCGAGAATCAGGATCAGACCTGGCACGATGAACGCGATCCCGCCAACGAGCGCACCCGGCCGGCCCCGGAGCCGCCAAGCGCAGTAGATCGCCAGCTGGGTGGACGCCGGTCCGGGCAGCAGGTTACAGACCGCTACGGCGTCTTCGAATTCGGTGGCGGTCAGCCACCGCCGTCGCTCCACGCAGAGCTGGCGCAGCAGCGCGATGTGCGTCGGCGGGCCGCCGAAGCCGAGGCAGCCGATCCGGCCCCATTCCCGTAACACGGCGAGCAGGCTCGGGTGAGCGGGGGTGGCCGCGGACGGCGCATCGAGCTCCACGGTTGACATCCTCTCCTCCCCCGAGGGAGGGGATTCCCGGGCCTCGCGGCACCCGGCCGGGTGGTCAGGGTCGGCGCCGATCCACGAACCCTCCCTCCCCTGAAGCACTCGACTGAAGCACTCGACCGGCTGGCCGCGAGATGGTGGCCGCGAGGGTGTGTCGCGGCCACCATCTCTGCGAGCCAGGCAGCTCGGTCAGATCTTTCAGATTTTAGCGAGGAGGTTCCGCATACTCGTGATCTCGGCGTTCTGGGTGTTCTGAATATTCTCGGCGAGCTGCTGCGCCGGGGTATAGCGTCCGTCGCGGATTTCCGTCTTCGCCATGGTGACGGCTCCCTGGTGATGTGCGATCATCATGGTGAGGAACATCTTGTCGAAGGCGGGTCCGGTCGCGTTCCCCAGCGCGGTCATGTCCGCGCTGGACATCATTCCTTCCATGGTGTCGCCCGGCATCATGGTTTCTGATCCGTGGCCGTTCATGCCGTGGCCGTTCATGCCGGGGCCGCCCATGCCGGGGCCCGATCCGCCGCCGCCGGCGGGGGGAGCGGTGGGCTGCTTCCAGGCCGTGAGCCAGCCGACCATCGTGGTGATCTCCGGAGTCTGCGCGGCGCGGATCTGCGGCGCGAGGGTCTTCACCTCCGGGTTCTGGGCGTGGGTGCCGGCCAGGTCGGCCATCTCGATGGCCTGCCGGTGATGGGGGATCATGTTCTGGGCGAAGGTGACGTCGGCGGCGTTGTAGTCGGTGCTGCCGGTGGCACTGGTGGCACCGGTGGCACCGGTGCTGCTTCCCCCGCTGCCGCACGCGGTAAGAACGGCTGCGGCCAGAAGCGCCGGGATGAGCAGGATGAGTCGTCTCATGCTGGTTCCTCGTCTGCCAGGTGTCGGTAGATCCTTGTGCGGGTTCGCCGTGCGGAAGTCCGTGGGGACGCGCAGGCGAAAGCCGACCGGTCTACAGGCGGAGCACGCAGAGGCAGACGAGTGAGGGTGCGTGGGACGGTGGCGGTCCGCCGGGGGGCGATCGTCCAGGCCGGGATGACGCCACACGTAGCCGGCTCCGGGCGGTGAAGGTCGAGCGGACGGCGCGGGTGAGCAGCAAGGCGATGAACAGGACGCCGGCCAGGCGAAGGAACGCCAGGCACAGCTGACCGGCATGCCCGTCGTGGCCTGCGTCTGTGGCCGGCATCGTGACCCTGGTCCGCGGGTCGAGACCGGCCAGGTGGACGGGCGCGGAGCGCGGATTCATCCCACCGTCGGGCATCGTCGCGTCGGGCATCGTCATTGATTCGCTCCGGGCCGCGGGGAGCCCGTGCGTGCCGGAGTCGGTATGGCCGGCGTGCGCGGACAGGCCGCCGTGCATGAGCAGAATGCCGAGGAGCACGGGCACGAGAAGCGGGAGCAGATGCAGCCTGCCCGGGGTGCTCTTTTCTCTTCCTCGGCGCCGGACCCTCACCGTTGCATGATGCTCCACGCGCAGGCGCTCGGTAAAACCCGCGCCCGGGCCGGCTCGTCTCTCGCACGGTCGAAAGAGCGGCTTACCGGACCCTGCCGACGTAGTAGCTGCTGCTGTAGATGGGCTGTAGGTTGACATTTCGTCGAGTTTGTGGCGCGGCCCACATATAGCCGTTGCCTGCGTAGATGCCCAGGTGGGTGATGTTGCCGGGAGTCCCGAAGAAGATGAGGTCGCCGGGCTTCTTCCCGGACCTGGGGATGCGCACCGTGGCCTGGAACTGCTGCTGGCCGGCCCCTGGTCCGCACCCGAGTTGCACATGCCGCACGGCTCGGACGCCGTACACCGACCACCGCACCGCCGGACCCTTGTTGACGATGTCGACCCGATCCAGCCCCAGAGAAACTGCGACAGCACGGCTCGCCGTGGTCTCCTCCCCGGCGTCGTCGAGCCAGCAAGGAGCTATGATCATGGTGTTGCGCGGCAGGGACCTTCGGATCCAGCAGGCTTGAGAGGAGACGCGATGATTCAGGATCGCGGTCCTTCCCTTCGTCCCCGATGCCGACGACCCGTACGGCATCGGGGACGGCTCGTCGACGCCCTGCTGTCCGGCAGCTACCTCGCCCTCACCCATGCCACTGTCGACTTCGACCCGACCCTGCTGGCGGCGACCGAGACCTATCGGCAACGCGGCATCCCACGCAGCCACGCAGCCGCGCCGAGGTGGAACGTTTCCTGGCTGGCCTGGAACTCGTCGAGCCGGGCGTGCAGGTCGTGCATCGCTGGCGGCCGGACGACACCACGCCGAAAGACGTCACCGACGCCCAGGTCAACAACTACGGCGCCGTAGGCCGCAAACCGTAACGTCCCTCCGATCGGCCCCGATGCTGGCGGTACCCACCTCCAGAGAAGCTGTGTCTCCCCAGATCACCTCTAGGGAGACACAACGAGGAAACCCTGGCGAACTTCGGCGCTTCGCCGCTGGGGCGGATCACTACCAGCGTGGGCGCACCGGTCCACCCGTGAAGAACCGGAGCAGGTCGCCGAGGATCCACTCAAGATCCAAATTGGGTTCCGGCTCGACTGGCGGTCCGGCCAGTCGAGCACCGGGGTGAACGGTGCGGTCGGTCACTGGATACCTCGATCAGACGGCGACCGACCTGAACGGGGCGCTCCTCCCCAGGCCGGTGATACGCGCGCGGAACGGGGCAGGCAGATGGATCACATCAGGCCTACTACTCGGCCGTAGGCGCCCACCGGGTCGTCCTGGCTGGGTGGGTCCGGGTGGCGGTGCTCGGGGAGGGCGGACAGCTCCGGCCGGTAGACGACCAGCCTGCCCGCGCGTTCCCGCTTGGCCGCGTACATGGCCAGGTCGGCCTGGTGCAGCAGGCTGTCGGGACTGGCCGGCCGGGTGGTGGAGCCGTCGAGCGTGACTAGGCCGAAGCTGGCCCGCGGGGTGTAGATCTGCCCGGCCAGCAGGCACGGCTCCTGGACTGCCATCGCGAGCCGCTCACCCACCTTCCGGGCGTCGACGCCGCCGCTGCCGAGAATGATGGCGAACTCGTCCCCGCCGAGCCGGGCGACGGTGTCCACCGCGCGGGTGTCCGCCCGCAGTCGCTCCGCGCTGATTTTGAGGAGTTCGTCCCCGGCGGCATGGCCGAGCGTGTCGTTCACCAGCTTGAACCCGTCGAGATCCAAAAACAGGACGGACACCGTCCCGGAGTCGCCGGCGTGGCAGGCGTCGGGGTTGTCGGGGTTGTCGGGGTCGTGGGTGAGGGCTCGTTGCAGCCGCCGAGTGAACAGCGCCCGGTTCGCCAGGCCGGTCAACGGGTCGTGGAACGCCTGATGGTGAAGCTGCCGTGCGCGCTGGCGTACCTCGGCCAACAGTCGGTTACTCTCCGCCAGGGTGACCATCTGCCGGACCAGCGCCACCAGCAGCAGTCCGACCATGCCGTACGCCTCGAACCGGTCGAGCTGCGCACCGGTCGACAGTTTGCCCAGGATCAGCAGGCCGGCCGCACCGAGCACGGCGTAAGGCAGCACGGCGTGCGCCCACACCGCCCGGGGGCCGCCCGGGGTGAGGCTGTCGGTCGTGAGGCTGTCGGTCGTGAGGCTGTCGGGTGTGGGGTTGTCCGGGTGCGTGCGCGCCGGTAGCAGAGCGGCAAGGAAGATCATCATAAAGGCGAGGGTGAATCCGATCATGGCCCAGGGGGGAAGGTGGTGGCTGTCCGGCGCGGTGCTGTAGACGGAGATGTTGCTGGTGAGTCCGTCGATCAGCAGGCCCGTGCTGAGCAGTACCGACGCCGCCGGGGAACGCGGCCGGCGGAAGCAGGTGATCAGCAGCACCGCCGTGGCGAGGATCAGGCTGGCGACCGGGTGGAGCAGGGCGGCCAAGAGCTGGATGGGGTCGGGCGGGCCGGCCGGGACGAGCGCGGCGAGAGTCGTCCCCCACGCCAGCAGGATGATCGAGCCGACGATCAGCACACAGTCCAGCAGGGTGATCGTATGCCAGCGGTATCCGCTGTGTCGCGCGGTCCTGGTGTTCTCGCCCTGGCCTTCCACCGGTGCGGTGGGTAGGGACAGCAGCCCGGCCAGGGCCACCCCGTAGAGAACGAGGAAGATGGCATAGCTCGGGGACATGCGGCCAGTCAGGAAGCCGCCGGCGAGGAACGTCGCCGCCGTCGCGAGGTTGGCGACCAGCACGCCGCCAGCGGCGAGGCGGGCGAACCGCCGGCGGCGCTCCGTCCCGCGAACCTGCCGGGCGGTCCGGAAGCAGGCGGCCGCAGTGGCCAGTTGGGCAGCGGCGTCGAGGAAAATCGACGCGATTCGGGGGGTCTCCGGATTTACGACCAGTTTTCCCCAGGTCTTGCCGGATTCGGCTGGCCGCTGCGGGGCAAGTTCCCGAGTCCTCGTCTGGAAGAACTCGACGGCGGGCGTCCTCGCCAGCGTGTACCACCTATCGTGGGTGATCGGGTATACGGGGGTCATTATTTCTCCTTGGCGGGGTGTCAACCCGGATCGCCGTATTGCGTGCACAGCCAGCGACGATCATGACGGTTGGCGGTCGACGAAACACCGCGCCTGATCGTGCAGTGCTGTCACCGTCTTGACCTGCGTGACAGGTTCACCGTCCGTCGCATACAGGTCGGTGAGCGTGTCAGCGTTGTCGACGTTGACAAGGGTTCCCATCGGCTTTCCGCTGCCTTGTTGTATGAAGTGAGTCACAGCCTTGCAGTCGGTGGGGGGTGGTGCACCACCCCTCCGGGTAGTCAATAGCTGGAAATCGGGTGGTCAGTGTCCTGAGCGAAGCCACTCTTCCCGGAGATCCTGGTTTAGATCTTCTTTTTTTATGCGGAGCGTGGCGAGAAGCATGGGCGGTGGTCGAATCCGAGCTCCCGCCACCGTCGAAAGACCGGCGGGCACCACCTCAAGGGCACGAACGTCCACGTCCGCCGACGGTGCTCCCGTTGCTGACGGTGTTGGTGCGGCTCGCCTGCGTGCAGGACCGGGATGGCGGCCGGCCGCCGCTGGCTGGCCGCCCCTGGCTACCCACCCGGCGATCGCCGGACGGGAAAACCACGGGTTCACCCGTGAATGGACATGAACCTAAAGTTTTGGTATCGCGCCTGGACTGGGCGGTTCGGGTGCGTGGAGCCGGCGTTGCGGCGGTGGGGACGTTCCCATTTCCGTAGCCGGGTGTGGGTGGGAAAGGCGACGGGATCTGCCGGGCCGGGCCCGTTTCCAGCGGCCGCCTTCTCCAGGGTCGGGCCTTCTCCAGGGTTGCTGTGGATGGTGCCTGCCCGTGCCGTTAGGGTGCTCGTCAGTGGCATCCGAGTGGCATCCGAGTGGCGAGCGGATGTCCGAGTGGCAAGGGGATGGAGGAGCGGTGACGGAAACACGGGACCCGGCGTGGGTAGCGACGACGGGGGACCGGGAGCCGGTGAACCTGCGGATGGATCTTCCTCATACGGCCCGGATGTATGACTACTACCTGGGCGGGAAGGACAACTTCCCGGCCGACCGGGAGGCCGCCGAGCAGGTCATCGCCGCGTTCCCCAACGCCCGCGTCACGGCCCGGGAGAACCGGGCGTTCATGACGCGGGCGACCCGGTTTCTGGCCGGGGAGGTCGGGATCCGCCAGTTCCTGGATATCGGTACCGGCATCCCCACCAGCCCGAACCTGCACGAGATCGCCCAGGGCCTCGCCCCCGACACCCGGGTGGTTTACGTCGACAATGACCGTTGCAAGTCGGGTTGTGCACACGCGGTGTAGAGGCGAGGCTCGGTGCCCGGGGCGCCCGGCGAGGCTCGGTGCCCGGGGCGCCCGGCGAGGCTCGGTGCCCGGGGCGCCCGGCGAGGCTCGGTGCCCGGGGCGCCCGGCGAGGCT
>NZ_JDWE01000017.1:4383-97388 GCF_000685765.2 Frankia sp. BMG5.23 | reverse complement strand
TTCCTGGTGAGAGCCCGGGTAGCGACCGGTCGGACAGTAAATTCAGGGCCAGCAACCAAGATCAAACGGTTCGGATGCTGGTACACATGGTCCACCACGCAACGTTACGCATCGTATGACCTGCATAAATAGTCATGATCTATCGACTCGATCGACCCGCTCAACCGTGAAATGGCAGGTAGCCGACGCGGTGTGTCGGTTCGAGCCCCGTCTGGTTTCAAAGCAGTCGGTCGCCCTCGGTGACGGTCGTCGATGCGGTTGGCCTGTGTTCTTCAGGTTGGTTATGACCATCAAGTCCTTGAGTCGGCGGTAGCCGTCAGGACGGCTGTGGGGCGTTTCCGGGTGGCCAACCCGACAGTTGCCAGGTGAGCCCACCCATCAGGCCGAGGTTGGTCGTGACTGCCTCGCGGCTACCACGATGCTCGGGGGGCCCGTACTCCGAGCACTCGATAACAAGACGAAACACTGCGTATCCGGGCGTACCGCAACGTGTCGCGCCGTGCCGAAAAATCCGAGGTCACCTGCGCACACACGCCGCCGGACTAGACCGTCGGCCGAACAGTAGGAACGCTTCACCGATCCGGGCGACCGCCACGGTGGTGCAATGTAGTCCCCCCGCTACAATAGTCAGCTCCCGCATGTCCTCTCATAGGGAAGATCGGGCACGCTGCGTCGCCAGTCGTCCTGACTTCGCGGCCGATGAAATCGTGAAGCGCCTCCTTTCGGTCGACGGCTGAATCCTCGCGCGGGTCGCAATTGTTTGTCGCTGGAGGGCGACCGGCCCGCCTGTCCCGCTCGGAATTCGAGGAAATCAGAGCACCACTCGAGGGCGTTCGGTGATATCCCGACTTAGCAGAGTTCTAACGTCTGTTTCCGGGAGTCCGGAGCGGTTGATAAAATCTCCAAAGGAGAGGCCGGTCGTCTCCATGAGTTCTAGTGCGCGCTGTAGAAGCACTGGAACCTCCGGGTTTCCCAGCGGACCCGGCTCTACCTTCCTCCATCCACGTGCAGACAAGGCTTTCCATCCCTGTGCGTAAGTGTGTTCATTCATGACCCCGAGCGTCCTCGCCCTCACCAGAAGGGCTGCAAGCGAGACATGCCATTTTGCTTTCAAATGGAGAAATGCGGGCCAGTCAAGTCGATCTGGGAGTTCGGGTTTGATGTCGTCGGCCGGCATGAGGAACGAAGCGGCGAACTCGTGGGCTTGCCCCTCCGTGGTCTTGTCTCCAATTTCTCCCGAGAATCCGTGCAAAACTAGATGGCCGAGTTCATGGGCTGCATCGAAGCGGGAGCGGTCACGCAGGCCCTTATCGGCACCAAGGGCGACGACGGGTCGGTCAGGGAAATTAACGCAAAATGCGTCCACTTTTTCAATGCTGACGCGAAAACGAACGGCAACGATCCCGTTCGTCTCAAGTAGTCGTACAACATCGAGAACTGGACCCCGTGGCAGGTTCCAATGGCCACGAACCTGAGCTGCCGCTTGCTCGATGTCGGCGGACTGAAGCGGCTGTTTGTCGACCGGAAGGCGTGGCAGGTTGAGGTCGGGCAGCGCGACGTGCTTCTCGAGCTCGAGCGCGAGTTCCCGCGCAAGGTGCACGTAGGCTAGAGCTTGCTGACGATCTCGCGGAGAAGTTGATCGAAGGCTGCGAAAGAACCCTTTGACCTGGTCCTGCGCGGGAGGGCGGGCCGGCGCTGCGAAGAAGCTCGGCGGCACCCGCAACGCGACCGCGAGGCGGCAAAGCGTCGATGTGGCGGGTTTGGTGTGCCCGTTCTCGAACTGGCTGACCGAGGCCGCGGTGACGGAGCCGACTTCTCGCGCCAGCTGCACCTGGGTAAGACCGCGAAGTTCACGCGCCATCCGCAGTCTGGCCCGATCGAACAGGGCCGCGATGTCACCGGGGTCCAGTTGCGGATCGTTCACGTCGCTCGTCTCCGCGCCAGTCGGTGTCCGCCGATCAGCGGACGATTCTCGATCTTGATGCTCCGCTCGCATCTTAGGCACACCTTCGTTACCGGGCGGTCAACTAGCTCGGCCCGAGCAGGACGCGCCCGAGTGAAGTGTGCCGAGTTGCGCCGCTTCCCCGTCGTGTAGTCTACCGATATCTGAGAAGATCTTGTTCAAATCTGAGGTGACCTGCTGTGTGTGGGGGACGGAGTCGAGGGATGAAGCTTCAGGAGTGCGTGCTGTCGGAGAAGGTGGTCGCGGCCGACTCGGCGGAGGCCGCACTGTGGGACGCCATCGTGGTGCCGGAGACGATCAAGGAGCGGTTGCGCAACCACACCTTGTTGTCGCTGCTCGTGCGACCTGATCTGCCGTTCGCGGTGACGGCGTTGCACGGGTTGTGCACGCTCTACGGGCCGCCCGGCACCGGCAAGACCACCCTGGCGCGCGGTCTGCCGGCGCAGGTCGCGCGCTTCGTTCGCGGCGGCGAGGTGCGGCGGATTGAGATCAACCCGCATGGGCTGATGAGCGCCGAGCATGGGCAGTCGCAGCAGCGGGTCAGCGAGCTGCTTGGCGAGTATGTGCCGGGTCTGGCGTCGGACGGGATGCCGACCGTGGTGATCCTGGACGAGGTCGAGTCGATGGCGGTTGCCCGCTCGGCGGCGTCGTTGGCCGCCAACCCGGCCGACGTCCACCGTGCCACCGACGCGGTGCTCACGGCGTTGGATCTCAATGCCGCCGAGCACCCGCACCTGTTCTTCGTCGCGACCAGCAACTTCACCACCGCTCTGGACGAGGCGTTCCTGTCCCGCTCCGACGCCGCCATCCTCGTCCCGTTCCCGGAGCCGGAGGCGCTACGGGAGATCCTGGCCTCCACGCTACTCACACTCGCCGACAAGTACCCGGCCCTGGGTGATCTGGCCCGCTCCTCAGCGATGCGCCGCATCGCCGAGGCCGCAGACGGACTGGACGGCCGCCGCACGCGCAAGGTCGTCTTCGAAGCCCTGGCCCAGCGGATGGAGACGGTGCTCGACCCAGGCAGCCTCACCGAGGACGACTTGGCCGCCGCAGTGCACAACGCCGTTGCGGAGACGCGCCAGCCGGAGGTGTCCCGTGCGGCGCACTAGGGAGGTGGCAGCCTCGCCCGTGCGCAGCGCCAGCGCGACCTGGACGGTAATCACGGACCTCATAGCGGACACCGTGGCGCAGTCCTCCTCACTGTCGCGCGACGAGGCGGGACGGGCGATGTCGGCAGCCGAGGCGGTCGGGCGGATGCTGATCGCGGGAGGGCACCTGAACAAGCACCCGGTCACCCTGGTGGCCGGCAAGGTGCACTGCGAGATCACTACGGTGTCTGGCGCGGCGGCGCTGACCCTGGAGGAGAACCTCAACCCCGTCCCCGGCGCGGCGGGCGCCGACGACTTCATGATCTACCTCCCGTCGCCCGCCCCGCTGCATGAGTCAGGTGAAAGCCGCTGCGGCTGGGCACGCTCGGCTGTCGGACGCTGCCCCGCCCGCTGAGGAGACGAAGGCCGACAGCTCAGGTCCGCTGATCGACCGTGAGGCCCTCCGCCGGGCGGTGACCCAGCGATGACTTCCACCTATACCTACAGCTACACCCGGACCCACACCGCCACGCACCTGACGGACATCATCCTCGGCGCCATCACCGACATCCTTGCCGACCTCGGGATCAACATGGACCGGCTGAACCGCGACTGGGTGCAGAACGAGAACGCGATCAAAGCCTGGGTCGAGGAGGGCTCCCTCGACGCGGTCGTCCTTGAATGTCACCAGCCCTCGGGCGCCGTGGTGCCGGTGGTCGAGTTCCCGGTGTCCTACAACGCCTCCGGTGACGGCAACGCCGAATTCACCGCCTCCCGCGCCCGGCTCGCCCGGTTCCGCGCCAAGCTCGACCGGGTGCCCACCGGCACCACCTACCGACTGTTCTGCACCTTCAACGGGCCCCGCACGCCGCAACCAGGTTGGGGCCCCGGCCAGCGGGCGAGCACCGACGGCCTGCGCGGCATCACTTTCGGCACCCTCGGCTCCGCCCCGCACGCCTCGACCGGCATGCGGTACTACCACGCCTGAGACCACGAGCAGGGACACCGCTATGGCATACATCGACGACGCCTTCGCCAAGCTCAAGCACAATCTGGAGATCACCCAGACCGAGCAGAACCTGGCCAAGGCGCGACACGAGACCATCCGCGACTTCGTCACGTCGCACTGGGACCTCGCTGACGACTTCCTCACCGGTAGCTACCGGCGCGATACCAAGACGAAGAAGCTCAAGGATATCGATATCTTCGTCGTCCTCGACTCCGACGGCTCCCAGGCCGGCTTCCGTGACCAGGCCCCCATCCAGGTCATCAACGCGCTGGAGACCCTGCTGCGCCAGAAGTGGAGCGCCGCCGCCCGCGACGGCATGGCGGTCGTCATCCCCTACGGCGCCGACGACGAAGTCATGTCCATCGACGTGGTCCCCGCCTTCAAACGGAAGGATGGCGGCTACTACATCCCCAATCCCTCAGCGGGCGACTGGATCGCGACCAACCCCAAGCGCCACCACGAGCTGAGCATCGCCAAGAACGCCGACTGCGACGGGAAGTACGTGCCCTTCGTCAAAATGATCAAAGGAATCAACCGTGAACTCGGCGAACCAGTCTCGCCATCCTTCCTGCTGGAGGCCATGGCCCAGTCCCTGGTGAAGCCACCGTTCGGGCGCTACCAGGACGAGATCGTGTTGTTCCTGGCCACCGCCGCCGAACGCATCGGCGATGAATGGCCCGACCCCGCCGGTCTCGGTGGCGAGGTCAACGCCGTCATGAACACGACTCAGAAACTCGCTGCGGCCAACGCGCTCAACCAGGCCCGTGTAATCGCCGAGCGCGCGGTCGACCTGGAGGACGAAGGCCAAGACCGTGCCGCCTACGACGAGTGGAGGAAGCTCTTCGGGAACCGAATGACCAAGCCATGAAACTCTCTACCGGCCCCGCCGGCATCCGTGGGATACCGTCCCGGGCCATCCACGAGCGGCAGCTCGACGACGACATGCTGCTCCTACAGCGTGCCGCGGCGGCAAGCCACCAACGTGGACAGCTCCTCGAAGCCGTCCGCGCCGTCGCAGCCACCGCACTGGCCGCCGCCGGTGTCCTGATCACGCTGATCGGGCATGGCCGGACCGTGGTCTCGATCGTCGGGTTCTTCTGGTTCGTCGTCTCAGCGTTCCTGCTCAAGGGCCTCTCCGGGAACACCGCCCGCCAAGGCGCCCTGCTCCAGGAGATGTTCGACACCGCCCTGTTCCACCTACCATGGCGCGCCACCGTCGCCGGCGACCCGATCCCCGAACCAGACGTCCGCCGCCTCGCACGCCAACTCTCCCGCGGGGGAAAAAAGGACAAACGCATCACCGACGGCTGGTATGACCCCACCCACGACGTCCACCACCCCTACGACGTCTTCATCGCCCAGGAACAGAACCTCGCCTGGGACGCCCGCCTCCGCCGCCGATACAGCCACCTCATCGCCGCCGCAGCAATCCTGTGGACCACCATCGGTCTGATCGCCGGTCTCGCGGTCGCGAACGCCACACTGCTCGACACCCTCCTCAGCTTCTTCGTCCCGTCCCTGGCCGCCTACCAGATCGCCTACGAGATCTGGTCCAGCCAACGCAAGGTGGCCGACGAACGCGAACGACTCGCCAAGGTCGTCAACGCCGAGCTGAACAACGGACGTCCCGGCCCCGTGCTCGACACCGAATGGCACCGCCTACGCAACGTGGCCCGCGACGTACAGGACGGCGTCCTCCGCACCCGTCTAGACCCAGCTCGAGTACCCGAATGGTTCTACAAACGCTTCCGCGACGACGACGAACATGACTTCGGCTACACCGCAGAAGGCCACCGCGTCCGCCTCGCTGAAGACCCTCCCTCATCTACGTAGTTCGGCGGGACGCGCCACGCCCGCCCACCGAACCACTTCAAGCAAGTGAAGTCAGCTCAAACCGGCCCTCCACAGCCAGGCTGCCGGTGTGAAACCGCTGGTCGGCGCTATTCCCATCCTTTGGGACTCTCGCTTTCGGTGCCGGCCGGCGTCGTCGTTGCGCCGGTCCACTATGTCGCGGCTTCCCACCGATCCGACCACGCGCCCGCCTGGCGAGGCTCCAGAGCGGCCACCCAGGGGGCCCGCTCATTGTGACCAGTACTCCAACCGCGATCCGACCCCGAGTTCACGCTTCTGCTGGCTGGCCGGTCGAGGTTGCCTCCGTATGGTAGACAATGCATCTATGACGGTATCGAAATTTGGCGTTAACGCAGTTGACGTGGGCGGAAGGTCGATGCTTCTCACCGTCACCAGCGGCGGTGACGTGATTCATCTGGCTCGCCTGGCGGACTTGGAGTCGTCTGGCCGAGGTGCGGTCCACGACTTCTATTTTGACTCGTCGAGACCGCATCTCTCGCCGACGGCAGCCCACTATGTCAGGGAGGAACTCCTGGCGCCTCGCTGGGCCGAGACCACGCTGTGTGGCAGTGTGTGGGCTGTGATGGTCGGCGGTGAGGGCGGCCCGCTGAGGGAGGACGGCCGGGTGGCCTTCGCCCCGACCTGCCGCCGCTGTCTGACGTTGATCGACCGCTTCTACCCGACGCCGCGCGCGGACCGAAGACTCTCGTTGGTCGCGCAGCTCGCGGCTGATGTCGTCTGCGAACAGGGGTTCGCGGAGGTGCGCAGTGTTCCGGGGGACCAGCAGGCGGAGCTACGGAAGCGGATCCGGAAACTGGTGCGAGCGAGAACTGGTCACGGGAGCAAGACCTTCTCCCTCGAGACCACCATCTACGTGGAATGCCGCGAGATATACGATCAGCACGCATCCGAACACTCTCGCGTGGCGATGGAGGCCCTCAACCAATTTCTTACCGCCGGGGGTGAAGCGCTCTCTCGGCGGCCAGCCGATTGGGTGGTCTCCTGGGAAGCCTGGGACGTCGACTGAGCTGGCGGAGCGTTCGTCGGTGTGGCGATCACCGCCCGGTTCTGCATGGCGGGTCAGGTTCCGGTAGCTCGGCTGGCAGTCGTTGGAAGTTGGGCGTGGTCAGGCCAGTACCGTAGGCTTTGAAGATACTCGAGTGCTTCGGGTTCTTCGGTGAATTGGAGTAGGCCCCCTTCGGTCTTTTCTAGGAGGACGTTCCGTACTTCTGATGGGGTGGCGAAAAAGAACTCGCGGCGCGGGTTCGCGAAGTTCACGCGCCGGTCGGCGAATGCTTGGTGGAGTTCGTTTTCGAGGGTGACAGCGTCTTTGGAGAAATAGAGTGCGTGGACGTCGTACCGGAATGGAACGGAGGCGTCACCGAGCTCGCGGACCCGGTCCATCGGATCGAGGCGTCGGGTCAGGCCGATCTTGACGACGTGCGGGCCGAATACGCCGATGTTGGAGATGACGTAGACGTATCCGGCGCGGATGTTCGCGATCCTGTAGTCGCTCTTCTCGATGGCCTGATCGATGTCCGCCAGTCGGCCAGCGAGTTCGTCTGCAGCAGCGTCGTCGCCCTGGGCGCGGAGAGTTTCGAGCGCGCTTGCGTAGTGGGCACGTTCCTTCTTGAGGCGTTCCTTCTCGGTGGCGAGTTCCTCTTGAGCTTTGCGTTCCTCGGCTAGCTGTGCGCGTCGCTCCCGCTCTCTCTGTCGTTCTTCTTGGATCTTCATTCGGAAGTCGGCGGTGAGTTCGAGTTCGGCGATCCGTAGGGAGTGGTAGTCAGGATTGATCCGCATCTCCATGATCGCGCCGAGCTTCTCGATCGACGCCACGGTTCGTTCCAGCCGCTTCTTGGCGGTTGTGATGTTGCCGGCGCGCAAGGAGCGGACGCAGTTGGCTGCCTCGGCGTTGTAGGCGAGCAGCATCAGCTTGGACAGGTCGGCGACGAGTCGGCGCCCCTTGGCGAGCGAGCCGTTGAAGGTGAACAGATCCGCGGCAAGGATCGCCGTGCCGGACTTCACAAACTCGGCGATATGCGTGTCGATCTCTTCAAGGCGTCCCTTATAGGCGGCGGCGTTCTCGAGCGGGTGGTGATATCGGTATATGCCAACGTCCTGGAGGGCCCGCTGATCGCTGAGCTCGATGATCTCACGGGAGCCAGCCTGGGTAGCGGCGAGCGCCTTCTCTAGTTCAGTGATGCGAGCCATCAGCGCGGCGCTGTCGACCGGCATCTCGCTGGTCTCGGATCCGGATGACATGGATGCGCCTTCGAGCGAGAACTCCTGGACTCCGGGTTCCGATCGGATGAGAAGGTCGTCGCCGGTCCCGAGCGACGTGACGGTGGGCCCCGGAAGCCAGAGCTGCCATCCGTGGGGCGGCCTGGGCCAAGATGGGTCTGGAACCCAACCTGGTGGGGGAGTCCAGCCTTCGGGGGGTGTGGGCCAGCCTGGCGGTGGGTTGAACCGCATGGTCACTGCCCACGCTGCCTGATGCCGCGGGAGGCGTCGGCGGGCTTGAGAGTGAACGGCGAAGGGGACAGCGCCGCGCCGAGGTACTCGAGGGTCTTCTGAGGGACGATCTCGTCCTGGTCGAGCCGGAACTTGCGGAACGTTGCGCGGTCTGCAGCGACGATCGCGAGCGGGATGGTCTCCGGAAGCCCGGTCGCAGGCGAGATCCGGTCGACCCCGACCGTCAGGGCAATCGAGTGGATCTTTCCTTGGCGGTCGGCGCCGAAGACGTCGTGCAGCGTGCGTACGGCGGTCTGGAAGACGGCGCTCGCGTAGCGGTCCTTCTGGACCGTCGCCGGCAGCTTGGTCGACGAGATCTCGTCCTTCCTCGGGGCGTACTTGTACTCCTTGACCGAGGGGACTGCGGATGGTTCAGGGACAGCGGCTGCCAGACGCAGCTCCCTGCTGGAGAGATCGAACTCGTAGTCGTGAGTGACTGGAAATGCATCCGGGTAGGCGGAGTTCGACAGGACGATCCCGACGTACTCGCGGATCGCCGCCTCGACGTCGAAGGCGAGATCATTGATCAGTCTGGTGAGTCCCCGGTTCCGCTCGTCGGCGTCGGCGTCTCTCCGACGACACGCTTCGACGTGGACCGCCCGCGCCGCGGCGAGCTTCGCCAGGCGAGCGTCCTCGGCACGCTGCCGCTGGTCCAGAGCGGAGACATGCGCCGTCCGTATCGCTGACACCTGTTCCCGCCACCGCCGCAGCGCCTGCTCGTGCGTGGTCTGAGCTTGAGCGATCGCCTGGGCATGTTTTTTCTTCGCCCCGAATAGGACTCCCGGTACTTGCGGCTCCTGGTAGACGGGTTCCGCCGGGTACACAGGAGCAGCAACGGGCGGTGTCGGGACTGCGAGAGCACCGGGCTCGAACGGTGGATGCACGACGGTCGTGACTTTCAAAGCCTCGAGATCAACATAGCTGTCGACCAGGAGCGCCGTGGCCAGAATGCCGTCGATCTCTTCGAATGTGCTCGCGAGATCGGCATTCAGCGAACCGACCTCGCTCAATCGCGCCGCGACGTACAGCAGGCCCGCTTCCTTCAGCAAGCGGGCCTGTTCTTTCGTGGACGCCTTGGCCGCCGCGGCGGCTGCGCGCTCAGCGGCCCGAGCCTTCTGCGCGGCTTCCTTTTCAGCGGCAAGGAGTGCACGGTGGGCCGCAGCCCTCTGCTGCCGCTGCCGCTTCTCGGCCTGCGCTGCCTGGTACTGCAACTCGGCGAATAGCCCCCGCCGCGTGGCCACCGGCACCCCCTCCGAACCAGGAACAACCTTGCGCTCAGCTACCGTATCCTCACGTTCCGACGATTTCTCGCGGTCACGACAGATCGAGACTGGTTATCCCGCGAGGCTCCGGTGGACGCCGCCGCCCCTTCCGGCCCCGGACCGCCGCGTCTCCAGCACGCGTTGGAATCCGGACAGTTCAGCGGGTCAACCGTCTTCGTAGCGGCCGGCATCTGGACAGTGCTGGCGCGCTGACCCTTGAGCACGGCGGGCCCGTCAGTGTCCTTGAAGACGGGAGGGCATCGACGGGTGCTGACAAGGAAGCCTGCCCAGATGGTCGTTGATCAGGCAGCATGCGAACCATCGACGGCGGACCGGCCCTCCGGGTGACGCCCCTACTCGGCGATCTTCCTGGCCTCCGAGTGGAACATTCGAACTTCGCGGGCTCGGCGGACAGGTTGAGCTCGCCGGACCGGGCAAGCTTGGGACGACGAGCCATCGTGGGTTGCGGAGGCTGTCCGGAGCGCAGCCACGGGGCAGATAGACCAGGGCCGTAGAGATCTGACGGTGATCTGACAGAAGTTGCATACGCAACAACAGTCAGATCACCGTCAGATCATCTTCTGGCTGATGTGGGATCCTCCGCTTAATAGCGAGACTTGCCTGCAGGTCTCCACCGGGTGCGAGACAGCTTCACCTCCCGGCACAGTGGCGATGAGATTTCTCGTGGGCCAGTTCTGGCGAGCCCTGGGGGTCCAGAGCTGTCCACCACCGTCCGCCAGGCATTGGGGGCAGATACTCGGCCCCAGCGCAGGCCCGGAACGCTGCCCAGTGGAGCTGTTCCCGAGCATGGCCGTTGCGGTGGGTCATGTCTGACCTGGCCTCGTGACGGTGCCTTCTCTCGGGCGGGGTATGGCGCGGCGGAGAAGATGTGTGGCGCGGATACGCAGCAGCCCCGCATGATCGATACCGGTGCCGGAGGGGACGGTGTCGAGTAGCTCGGCGATGACGGCCAGTTCGGCGTACCGGCCGCTCTCGGTGGAGAGCGCGTCTGCGAAGCGCGCCTGAACCTGTGCGGCGAGCGTTGGCATGAGCAAGCTGTGGCAGTAGAGGGCGGCGGCGTCGTAGCCGGAGGGTGCCAGGCCCCAGCCTTCCCAATCGATCATGCAGAGGGTGGGGCCGCAGAGGTTGGCCCAGTGCAGGTCTCCGTGCGCGGTTACCCACGGTGCGGGCGCCTCGGTGGTGATCGGTTCGCCGAGCATCCTGGGCATGACGTCGTCGAGGTAGGACTGCTCGATGGTGCGCCGGTCGGTGGAGACCGTGGCGAGGATGCGGAAGGAACGGCGCAGTGCCTGGAACCATTGCCCTTTCGGTGAGTCGGTGAGCCGCCGCGGCACGGTCGTGACGGCGAGAGGTCGGACGTGGACACGGTCGTATAGCTCGGCGCGGTAGTCCCAGCCGTCGTGGTGATGGTCGTGGATCGCGCGTAGCGCTGGGCGTGGGATGGATGCTGGCAGCGCCTGCTGTGCGGTGCGTCCGCCGTCCCAGAACGTGGTGATCTGCTGTCCGGCTTCGGTGGCGGCGATCCGTAGCCAGCCTGGGCTGTCGGGGGTCATTACCGGTCGGCCGAGGGTTCGTCCGGCGAAGCCCCACGCTTCCTCAGCCTGGGTCCGGTCGACCGTGACCCGGAGGGCGGCGCTGGCGCGTTCGTGCGCTGCGCGCATGCGGGTGACGGTGTCTGCGTCGTTCGGCGGCGGCCACATCAGCGTGCCTGCGGCGTTAGCGCTTCGGGGAGTGCGGGAGCGCGGAGGATTGTCTCGCGCGCTGTGGCGGCGAGTACGCCCTGGGTCTCGGCATTCAGGCCGAGGCGGTTCCAGTGGAAGATCACATGGTGGCCGAGGACGTCGCGTAGCCCGCGGCGCAGGGTCCCGGCGTATGCGGCCTGGCCAAGGGCCCGACCGGCATTGTGAAAGGCGCTGGCCCAGATTCCCAGGTTGGCCAGCGGTCGGTCCGCGCCGAACAGGTCGCCTGCCGGGTCGGTGTCGGCGGTCAGCAGCCTGCGTAGAGCGGTGGCCAGCCGTTGAATTTCAGCAGCGGTGGGTGATGTTGCTGGTGGAGGGCGTAGGCGGCTGACGCGGTCGAAGACGTCGCCGCGTTCGTACCAGTCCAGGCCCGCGGTGCGCATGAGTGTGCCGATCAACAGTATCGACAGTTCGCGGCGGCCGAGAGTCGGCGGGGTCCTGCTGGTGATCTCGCTGTGGATGCGGTCGAGGACGTGCCCGCTGTCGGCGGTGAACAGCCGGTGCGCGACGTCGGTGCCGATCTCGCCGCCGAGGGCGTACTCCTCCGGCTCGTAGATCCCTTCCGTCCAGGTGTGGATCGTTCCGGCCGCGGTCAGGTCGTCGAAGGCGGGGCGGAGGGTGGCACGGAGCTCCGCCACAGATTGGCCGCTGGCTGGGGAGAGCCGTAGCCGCCAGTCGGGCGACTTGCGCACGAACCACCAGGAGTCGACAGAGTCGGTGGCCTGGGCGTGGCGCAGGACGGGTGCCAGGTGGGTGGCTGCGGCGGTCTCTGCGTCCGCTGGGTCGGGGAACGTGACGCGTACCTGGAACCAGGCGGCGCCTTGGACTGCGAGCGCGGCGCGACCTGCCGCCTGGTAGGTGGCTACGGCTGCGGCGAGCTGGTCGGGAGGCAAGGCGGCATGGGCTGCCGCAGTGGGTAGCGGGATGCCGGCCAGCACCGCGAGTACGGCCTGTTCGGTGCCGATGTCTCGGCTGGGGACGGTCAGTGGATCAGCAGGCATCTGTCCCATCCGGTGGCCGGTGCGCCGGTGGCGACGCTGTGGAGGACGAGGGCGATGCCGGCGTCTCCTTCGAGGAGCCCATCAGCCCGCCCGCTGCTCGAAAGGGCGCAGAGCAGGAGGGAAGCGGCGAGTGTCGGCAGGTGGCGGCTGAGGGTCTCGGTGGTGGCGTCGGCGGCGGCGCGGGCGACGGTTTGGTAGAGGCCTGCCCATCCGTGGCACAGTCCGGCTTCGGTGAGGTGGGCGAGTTGGGTGGAGTCGGTGAGGCAGGCTGCGAGTGCCTGTTCGGCGGCGTTCTGGCGGGTGGTGTCACCGACGGCGATGCCGGCGAGTTGGAGGGCGCGGGCGATTCCGGGGGTGCCATAGCACCAGCTCGGACGGGCGGGGCCGGGCTGGGCCGGTCTCGCGGCCTGCTGATCGGCGCGGGTGATCCACTGTGGCCAGGACGGACCGCTGGGGGAGTCGTGGCGCCATTGGTCATAGAAGGCGCACAGTGCGTTGATGGCGTTGGTCTGGCCGTGGACGCGTATCCCGGCGCGTGTGGCGAGCGAGAGCAGGGCCAGTGGGCCGGCGGCGCCGTGGGCCATGCCGAGGTTGGCGTGTCCACCGGCGAATTCGGCAGTGTTGCCCTGGGACGGGTCGTGGCTGCACCACCAGCCGGGGAGTTCCTCTCCGTCGAGGTTGAGAGGTGTGGTGAGGCGGACGAGGTAGGTGAGGATGCGGCCGAGGGCGTCGTCGCCGGGGGCGTGGGCGAGGAGGTGGGCGCCAATGCCGGTGAGCCCGCTGATGACGTCGTACTCGGTGAACTGGACCGGTTCGCCTCGGTCGATGCGGGCGTTGGCGGCGTCAACGCGGCGGTGGGCGATGGTGGCGACGGTCTGATCGAGCGCGGTGCGCGCGGCGGTGTAGCGGCGGGTCTGTCCGGCGGCGGTGTGGACGGCGAAGGCGACCGCCGGAGCGCCGGCGTAGAGAGAGCTGTTCGTCGCCACGCTGAGGTGGCCGGCGGTGGCTGCGGTCAGCCACGTCTGGACGGACTCCCAGTGCTCGGCGTTGGCGTGCGCTCGTTCGGCGTACAGGAGTGCGATGCCGGCCGCTCCGTCGGCGAGCGACTGCGCGGTCTGCCCGAGCTCGTGACAGGCCGGGTTGGTGAGGCTGGCTGCGGTGGCGGCGGACTGGTCGTGGTCGATCATGAGACGGTCGCCTTGGTGGTTGCGAGGGCGCGTGCGGCTGTGGCTCGGGCGAGGGCGATGCAGGTCTGTTCGGCTGCGGGGTTCAGGCCGAGAGTTCGGACGGCGTGCAGGTGCAGCAGAGAGGCCAACGCTTGGTCAGGTGGGCGCTGTGCGGCGAGGGCGTTTCGGTAGGCGGCCAGTGCTGTGGCTCGCGTCTGCCAGGCGGACAGCACGGCGTCGGCCCCGAGAACGGCCCGCAGATGGGCGAAGCCATCTGTGGGGTTGGCCAGGTGTAGCGCGACGGTGCGTTCCGCCCGTGGGACGCGGGCAGGCTCGTGGGGCAGCACGTCGCAAAGCCATCGCATGCCGGTGGAAGACGCCCCGGTGAAGGCGATGGCCATGTCGACCAGGCCGGCGACGGTGAGCGCTCCGACGGGCACGCGGGCGCTCGCGGCGAGACGGCGGGTTGCGAGGGCGGCGGCGGAGTCGTTGGAGAAGACGGCTTCGGCGGCGGTCATCGCCGGGCCGTAGCCGTAGCGGCCGGTTTCCGGTTGGTAGGTGTCGAGGTGGAGGTGCGACAGCAGTCCGGCCTCGCGCTGCGTCGCAGCCCAGGTTCCCAGGCGAGTGGCCGTCAACCCGTAGCCGCGGGGCTCGTTGACGGCGAGGCGTAGCCGCAGGTGGGGCTCGGTGTCCCGGTACGGCAGGAACCACCACGCGGGCGGGTCGGGCCACGCGTCCAAGAGGTCGTGGAGGCGGGCGAGGAGATCGGTGGCCCGGTCGGGGTGGCCGTAGAGCCGGGCCGACAGCCACGGCGACACACCGGGTAGCTGGGCATCCGACCGAGCAGCGGGCACGGTTGCCGCGAGGCGCTCCGGTGCCGGCCCCGGCAGGGGCGCGGTGGTGGTGGCCAGCGGGATGACCAGTTCGTGGGCGTGGCCGGCGAGCCAGCCGAAGGCTTCTGGAGCGGCGTCCTCGTCGAGCCGGGCGGAGCCGTGCCGGTGCAGGTGATCGCGTAGCAGGGCGAGATGGGCGTCGACGTGCAGATCGAGGCGCAATCGGTTGTCGGTCTCGACGAGCTGGACCCGCGTGGGCACTGGGATCGTGCCGCCCCAGCGGGCCAGCGCCTCGCGCCATTCCTGCGCCGACTCGGCGCGGCTGGGCAGGTCGGCAGCTGTGAGATTCCAGTGGGCCGGGGCGAGCACGGTGCGCCGATGGACGAGTCGGGGAAGGAACGGCAGCCCACCGGCAGCGCCCCAGGAGAAGGGGATGGAGACGGCGACGCGGGCGGTGGGTAGCTCGCACAGGAACCGTGTCAGCGGGTGGGTGTGGTACTGGAACTCCACTGCGTGCGCGGCGGACGGCTCGACGAGACGCCGGTCGGGCAGCGACACCAGATACAGCCCCTCAGCGTCGGCACCGACAGCCAGGTCGGCTGGGCGCAGCACGCCTGGGCCGGCGTCGTGATGCTCGGCAAGCGTGATCACCGTGTCGGCGAGCCGCGGCGATCGGGCCACGCCGACGGTGGCCGTGGGAAGCGGCGGACAGGACACCTGCGCGGTCGTCGCGCCGGCCCGCATGGTGGGCAGGGCGGCGTAGGTGTCGCGGAACCGGTCGAAGGACGCGGAGTCGAGCAGGTGCAGGAATCGGCCAGTGGTGGTTGCGGCGGCGCGCCCGCCGCCGGTCACACGCAGGGTGAACAGGCCGCGGGACAAGGCCGGCAGGTCGTTGGCGTGGACCTCGGCGAGGAGTTCGGCGTGCGGTGGAACCCGGGCCGGTGCGGTGTCGCCGGCGAGAGCCGCGATGTCGGCGTCGCCGAGGCGTGCCTCGAGCGCGCCGTCCAGGGCCGCCCGCTGCGTGAGGGCGGCCAGGCGCTGATCGCGGGCCGCGTTCCCGCGGGGGCGGTGGGAGCGTGTGGAGCCGCGGAAGGTGGCGGGCAGACCGAGGCCGGTGTCAGGGTTGACGGCTTCCAGCAGTGGGACGAGGGCGGCGGGGCCGTAGCGTTCGAGGAAAGCTTCGTGCCAGTCCGCCCACTCCGGGGGAACGGCGGTCGGCCCTGTGAGCCGGGCGAGCGCCCGAGCGGCGGCCCCAGCCTCCTCGGCGACAGCCGCCGGCAGGACCACGTCCGCGTTCAACACGAGGCCTACGTCGAGGTCCGGGTCAGCGCTGGGAACAACGCGCCGTTGAAGCGCCTCTGCCTGCGTGCGCAGCGTGCGACGGTGCGAGGCGGAGCGCGTGTTGTCGTGGTGGGCGAGCAGGTCTTGTAGGTCGCGGATCACGTTGAGACGGCCGGCGAGTGGGGGCAGGTCGTCAATCCGGGCTGCGGCCAGCTGGTCGGCGACTTCACTGAGTGGATCGGTGATGGTTGTCGCCGGGCGTAGGGGCGTGTGCAGGAACCGGCGGCGGACCAACTCGATCACCATAGTCTCGATCTGGCCGGCGGCGGGAGCGGGTTTGTCGGCGGCGAGGCGAGCGACCAGCTCGGGGACGGGCCGCGAGCTGACCGCGTGGAGCAACGCCGCCTCCACAGCCCGGGTGCGGCGCACCGACACCTCGACCACCGACTCCGGCCCGGCGTCGTCGCCGGACCGGGCGACAGGGCCGATGAACAGTCGGTCGCCTCGGGCGACTGGTATTCCGTCGGCAGCAACCGGCGGCCGCCGCAGCAGCGTGTCGAACGCTTCCAGGTCGTCGGCGAGCGTGGCGAGCCAGGCGCCGCCCGGCCGGGCGTGAACCCGATGGTCGTCGCCGAGCCGGACGCGGGCCCGCGGGCCGAAATCCGCGGGCCCGACACCGGCGAACAGGCCGAATGGAGTGGCGCGCCCGGTCATCCGCAGTACGTAGCGGGCTGTCGCAGTGACAGCCCGCCGGGCGGTCCGCCGATCGTGGCACTGCCCGTCGAGGACCGATGCGACCCGCGCCGCCAGTGAAGGGCTGGCGAGTGTCATCGCGTCGGCGAACACGGGCCGTGCCCAGATGTCCCGCAGCCAATCCGTCCAGCCGGCTACTGCGCTGTCGGTGGTGTCGTCGAGGTCTGGCCATGGGGGCAGGTCGACATCGGTGGGGACCACGGCCATCCGTAGCAGCGGAACGTCAAGGCTGCGGTACATCACGCACCTCTCAGCGGCGGAGGTTCAGTTCTGCTTGCAGCTGGTGCAGGCCGACGAGCAGGTCTTGCCGCAGTTGTCGCTGGTGGAGCGCAGCAGCTCGGGGATGACGGGTCCGCCGTCGACGATCTCGACGTCTAGGTCGTAGTCGCCGGCGAGGGGGAGCGGGGCCGGGGCGGTTGTGTGGGCAGGAGTCATGGCGATGCCTTTCCTTCGGAAGGGGTGGTGAACGCGTCGCTGTGTTGGTCAGGACCAGCTCAGGACGACGATGCGGTGGCGCTTGGCGATCACCCGGCCGGGCGGAAGTGCCTCTGCCGGAGTTGTGGCCGGCCAGACGCTGATCGTGGCCGGCGACGCGTCGCGGTGGGTTCGGTTCCAGGCCTGGACCTGCGTGACGACCAGGCCGGCGAGGCGGGCGGCGTCGGGCCCGTGGGCGTAGGCGCCGAACTCGTAGGTGTCGTCGCCGTCCTCGACCTTTCGCAGGGTGAGGTAGGCGAAGCTGTCCGCTTCCACGGCGGTGGGCGTGCCGATCGGGGAGACGGGGTCGACGAGCTCTCGAGCGGTCGGGGAACGGGCGCGGGAGAGCAAGCCGTAGTCGTCGAGGCTGCTGGCAAGCCACAGCAGCAGCCCGTCGAACGGTTCCATCCCGCCGAACCGCACTCCCGACCACGCCTCGACCCGCGGGGCGAGTAGCGCGGCCCGCAGTGCGGCGGCGTCGAGTTCGGGAGCCTGCTCGTCGAACCGCAGGCCCACGTCGGCATCGTGAAGCTGGACGAGGCGTTCGGGATGGGCGCCGTCGCCGCGCACGGGCACGAAGCCGGCCATCTGATGGTCGAGACTGACCAGAACGCCGTCGCGGGGGGTGAGCGCGACCGTCCGGCTCAGCCCCCGCATCCGCAGGGGAACGACGATCCGGCCGTCTGGGGCGAGCTGATCGGTCCAGGCGGGTGGGATGTCCCAGGCGCCCGCGGTGACGATGATCCGGTCGTAGGGCGCGTGCTCGGGGACGCCGTGCTCGGCGTCGGCCAGCACGACGTGGACCTGGTCGTAGCCTGCCGCTGCGAGGCAGTGGTGGGCTCGTTCGGTGACGTCGGCGTCGATGTCCATGGTCGTCACCGCACCGGTCGGGCCGACGAGTTCCGCGATCAGGGCGGCGTTGTAGCCCCCGGAGCCGACTTCGAGGACCCGCATGCCGGGGCTGATCCCGGCCTGTTCGAGCATCGTGGCCTGCAGCCAGGGAGCGGAGACCGAGCTGACGGTGATGCCGTGCTGGTCCTGCTTGGTCCGCACGATGTCGTCGGCGTAGGCGTCCTGGAGCGACACCTCGGGAGCGAACAGGTGCCGCGGCACCGCGCGGAACGCGGCCTCGACCTCCTTCGTTTTGATCGAACCCGCCGCGACGAGGTCATCCACGAGGCGGGCCCGCAGATCCTCAGGCGCGTGCTTCCCCGTCGGCTTCGGGCGGTTGTTGATGCCCGTGCGCGTCGCTCAACACCGTTCTCCTCTCGCGATCGTCGGATGGTGGGGTCTCAGCCCCAGGTGATCAGGAGCTGGGCTGATGGTTTCGTGAGGAGCCGTCCGGCCGGCGCCGAGGCGCGGCCGGCATCGGTGGGGTAGACGCGGATGGTGGGGTCCGGGCCACCGCGCCGCTCGGCGTCCCACACGCGGACGTCGTGGGTGAGCAGGTCCGCGAGCCGGTACCGGTCGGGGCCGTACGCGACAACCCCGATCTCCACGCCGGTCCCGCCCGTCGGGGTGAAGGCCAGGAAGGCGAGGCTGTCGTCCGACCAGCAGGCAGACACCCCGGCCGACGCATCCGCAGGCAGTTCGGCTCCTGCGGATGCGTCGGTGCCGTGGAGCCGGCCGTAGGTGGGCTGCACGGTGGCCAGCCACAGGTCCAGGCTCGGCAGGTCATCTGCGGAGCCGGTCGTAGGGGGCGCGGAGCGGGAACCCGAAGTACCCGTCGTTGATCAGTGCCGTGACGTCGGTGTAGCCGGCTTTGTCCAGGCAGGCGTGGGTGCGGTGGACTACGGACTGGTCGATGTCGATGGTGGTGACGTGGCCGGTTGGCCCAGTCAGCTCAGCCAGCAGCGCCGCGGTGTAGCCACCGGAACCGATCTCCAGGATCCGCTGGCCGGGTTCGACCCGGAGCTGCTCGAGCGTCGCCGCGACGGTGGAGGGCCGCGACACCGCGCTGAGCGGTGCCCCGTAGACATCCCATTTCGTGACGACGGCGTCGTCCTTGTAGGCCTCCTCGGTGCCGGCGTCGGGCAGGAACAGGTCCCGGGGCACGGCCCTCAACGCGGCTACGACCGGGGCGGAGACGGGCTCCTTCGCCAGGACAAGGTCGACCATGGCCGTGTGCAGCAGCGCGATCGACGCCTGCGTGGAAGCAGGCATCACGCCACCTCGCCGAGCAGGTCGTCGTACTCGCCCCGCTTGACCGCACGGACGAAGTCCCCGAACGCGCCGGGGGTGGTCCGCACCGACGGGCCCAGACTCGACCTGATCAACACACGGTGCCCGTCGAGGGCGACTTCGACGGCATCGGGCACCGTCGGGTCGAGCGTGGACGGGCGCCGCCATCGTGGGACGGCCGGGACAGGCATGCCGGTGGGCGCAACAGACACGGGTTCCTCGAAACGATGCGATCGGTGTGGACGGGTGGAGCCCGCCGAACCCGGGCCGCACGACTCGGCCCAGGCCCGGCGGGAGCAGAAGCGGCGACACGACACGACCCGGGGTTCATCCGCCCTGAGCTGGTGGAACGGACGGGACCGGATCGGCGTGTTCACCGCGCGCAGCACCCATGACACACTGCGCCCAAACGGAGCAACAGAACGCAACGGCTCGTTGCGTGCATGCAACAGCTCGTTGCACCCACCTGCGAAGGCGTCGACGGGGAGGCCGAAGGTGCAAGCTGGTCAGCGAAACGACGCACTCGCCAACCTGGCCGATCTGCTGCGGACACTGCGTGATCAGCATCGGACCAACAACAGCCGGCTCGAAGCCCGCACCGGCTTCAAACGCCAGCAGATCTCTCGGGCCGTCAACGGCCAGGAGATCCCGTCCGCGGACCTCGCGGACGCGCTGGACACGGCGTTGGCCGCAGCGGGAGCCATCCGGCGATTGCGGGACGAAGCTGTCAGGGAGAAGCGGGCCCGGGACCTGGGGCTCGACCCGAGCAGGCAGGAGGAACCCGTGGACGCCAACCGTCGGCAGGCGTTCGAACTCGCCGCCGCGAGCCTCGTCGCCGCCCAGATGTACCGGGAGTGGACCTCGTCCGCCCCCGATGTGCTGACCCTCGACGAGATCGACGACGCGATCAACGCGCACACCGTCGCGTTCACCGTCGAACCGCACCAGCGGCTCGCGCCGAAGGTGTGGAAGACGTGGAAGTCGGCGCACCACCACCTGATGAACGGCAGTGGCCGGGCCCGCCCGCAGACCAGGCTCACCGTCGCCGCCGGCTACGCCTCCTACATGCTGTCGCGGCTGTCGTTCAACCTCGGAGACACCCTGGCTTCGCGCCGGTTCATCCGCCTCGCCGAAGACCACGCGAGCCAGACCGACGACGTGGTGCTGACCGCGTCGGTCGGGGAGATGGTGACGACGCTGGCGTTCTACGGCCGCCGCTACCAGGAAGCCGCCGTCTCGGCTCGGAAGACCGCGGTCGTGGCGGACAACCCGTACACCCGGGCCCGGATCGCCAGCTACGAGGCGCGGGCCCTTGGCGCGCTCGGCGACGTCGAGGGCACCCGGGCGGCGTTGAACCGGATGCGCACGTCGGTCACGGACCTGCCGCTGCAGCCCGGGATCAGCCCGTTCGGCCCGGCCGCCGCCGAGATGATGTACGCCGGGGTCCTGACCCGGATCGGCGGTGGCGTCGAGGCCGAGCCGATAGCCCGAGCCGCGCTCGCCGCCTACGAAGGAGGCCAGGCGGGCGGGTTCGAGGACTACGGCCACGCGCTGCTCGCGCTCGCGGCCAGCCTCACCGCCCGCGAACAGCCCGAGATCGACGAAGCCGCGACCATGGCCGGGAAGGTCGTCGACATGCTCGACACCCGGCCCACCGCCTCGGTCTCCGACCGGGTCGCAGAGATCGCCATAGCGTTCACCGGCCATCCCACCGTCGAACCCGTCCGTGACTTCTGGGACCGCTGGCAGGCACGCCCCCGCCTCGAACTGACCACGGGCCAGGCGTGACCATGACCCTCCACTACGGAACCCCGACCGTCGTCACCATCCCCACCGTGCTCACCGAACGGCTGGTGCTGCGCGGCTGGAAGGTCGTCGACCTCGACCCGTACGCGGCGATGAACGCGGACCCGGAGACGATGCGCTACCTGGACGGCACGTTCGACCGGGCCGGCACCGAGCGGCTGGTCACCCATCTGATCGGCATGTGGGCGATCCGCGGGCACGGCATGTGGGCGGTCGAGGACCGGGCCAGCGGGGAGTTCCTCGGCCGCGCCGGCACCTACTTCGCCCAGGGCTGGCCAGGCGTGGAGGTCGCGGTGTCGATCCGCCGCGACCGCTGGGGCCAAGGCCTGGGCACCGAAGCGATCACGGCGGCGCTCGACTTCGGGTTCGCCCACCTCGACGTCGACGAGCTGATCACCGCAACGCATCAGGAGAACGCGGGCATGAACATGATTGCCCGCAAGCTCGGGATGACCTTCCGTGAGATCGCCGACGTCGGCCCGTGGAAGGCGAACAACGTCCACGCGATCAGCCGTGCCTCCTGGGCCGCCAACCGACCCGAGGAGAGCAAAGGCTGACTTGCCCGCGGAACAGCTTCGTTGATCTCTGCGTCAGAGCGTCGCTGCTGTCATGGCGGTCGCGCCTGGCAGGGACAGCGCAGCGGTCCCGGCCGATGCGGTGCGCGGTGATGTTCATTTCCGTGAGCGAAACTACGTCTTCATCCTGATAAGTCGCAAAGGCCGGATAGGTCGGTTATGCCCGCCGGAGGGGGTTGCGGGCCCGCGACCTGCGAGAACAGCGTCGCCGAACGTCTCGTCCCTGGCTTTGAAGGCCTGTTCCGGGACGAATTGCGGGGGCGTGGGCGGGCTTGTCCCGGACGGCGGCATGGAGCTACGGTCGTATCCGCCCCCTTGACCGCCGGACACCGACCCGCTAGCGGGCGGCCGGTTCGGTGGGAGACGGGGTGGTGGTAGCAGCGAGGCGCTGGGACGCGTTTCCGGTCCACAGGACTGGTGACGGAGCGAGAGGGTGTCGCTGTGAGTCGGGTGGCTTGCGAGCTGCGCCCGGGAGATGGTGTCAACGTCCGCGGTCGTTGCTACAGCGGTAGCTACACCTGGCGGGACTCCCGACCGTCCGATTACAAGATCGGTACCATCCGTCCGTGCGCGTTCGCGAAAGCCTATACAGGCTGCTTGACGACCTGGCCACCTCGGCCTCCATCCGCTGACGTCCGTCGTTGTTCGCTGGCCCGGCTGTGTAGATGCCCATACCGCCGCCACTTCTCAGGAGTGGGCTGCGCTCCGCTGTCTCCACGAGTGCAGTGGCGTTCACGTTCGCTTGTGCCCGCAACGTCAGTCCCCAACTCCCGGCCTGGGAACGGACGCGGGCCATGCCGAGACGGTCGCCACCCCGCGCGTACAGGGGAAGTCGCGCGACGTTCTAAGATCGTGTTACGCGAGTATCGGGGAGGGGTGCGCCGGGTGACGAGCCCTGACGTCGGTGTGCCGACATACGATCAGCTGCTCTGGCCGACGATCAACGCACTGCGCGATCTTGGAGGGTCCGGCGCGATCTCGGAGATTAATGAACGAGTCATCGAGCTGGAGAAGTTTAGCCCAGAGCAGCAAGATCAGCTACATGGAGACGGGCCGCGGACGGAGATCGAGTATCGGTTGGCCTGGGCTCGTACCTATCTGAAGATGATGGGCTTGACCGACAATAGCAGTCGTGGCGTTTGGACGTTGTCGGAACCAGGGCGCTCCGTTGACAGGGCAGATATTCCCAAGATCCATGCTGAAGCCAAGCGTGCTTGGGCCGCTGAACGTGCCGAGAAGGCGCGCAAGCCGGCCGATTCAGAACCCAAGGCCACCTACGAACAGGCGACGTCGGACGACGGAGAAAAAGACCAGGAAATCGCCTGGAAAGAGGAATTGCTCGAAGCGGTGATGGCGATGCCGCCCGACGCATTCGAGCGCCTTGCTCGCCGGCTCCTCCGGGAGGCCGGGTTTATCAGCGTCAATGTCACCGGCGGCACCGGCGATGGTGGCATCGATGGGCTGGGAATCTACCGTCTCTCGCTCGTCAGCTTCCCGGTATTCTTCCAATGTAAGCGGTACAAGGGAAGTGTTTCTCCGAGCGCTGTCCGAGATTTCCGGGGGGCGATGGCGGGCAGGGGAGATAAAGGGCTTCTGATCACGACGGGATCGTTCACCTCTGCCGCTCAAAAGGAGGCAACCCGCGACGGCGCTCCTCCGGTTGATCTGATCGACGGGGATAGACTCTGTGACCTCCTCCGTGAATACAACCTTGGAGTCAAGGTGGAGATCGTCCAGCACGAAAAGGCCATAGTTAACCGAAGATTCTTTGACGACATTTGAATTGAACTCGCAGAAAGCCGGCAGTCTGCGCTAACATCCGGCTCGTCCGTCGGCTCTGGATGGCGAAGTGAGTAACCCGCGGATAAGAGATCTTCGGTGGTTCGTCTGCCGGTGTCCGTGGTCGTCCGCCGGTGCCGGTCACGGGCTCGGTCTCGTCCGCCGAGTCCGTGACCGTCCGCTGGTGTTCGCGGGCTTGGCTGCCACTCTGGCTGCCGTCCACTGCGGCCTGCTCCCTGACGGATGGAGGAAGTGCGCCCAAAAGAGCGCGGCCATCTCGGCAGCATCGACTACGGCAGCAGCATCTCCTCCTGGGGGTCGTAGCAGACCAGACGCATTGATGCCGCGAGTTCGGCTGTGTAGGCGGACACCTCCTTGGCCATGCTCCACACGACGCAGAGGTAGAGGAATGGCCCGGACGGCTGGGGTGTGACCGACCACGGGGCGGTGTCGTCATCCGGCCACCGGTGCGTCAAAGCCTCACAGTAGGCGGCGATGAGGTCCGTGGCGGGCGTCTCCGGGTCGTCGTCGTAGCGCTGGAACATCTCGTTGAACGCGGACCCTGCGGCCAGATTGTCTGCTGGTCGCTCGCCTTCCCAGCTCACAAGATCGAAACTCACGGGAGCAGTCTGCCATCTGGGTACGACATGTCAGGCCAAGGGCGGTGCCGCCCTCTGTAGGCGTCTAACGGCGTGGTGCGATCGGAAGCAACCTGGTCGAAGCCAAAACGATCTCGAATGGTGACCGCAGACAGGATCGTCGCTGGCAGGCCGGGCGGGTCGGGCTGTCGGAGGAGCGAAGCGCCCTGGCACTGGTGATGGGGCTGTCGGCTGGCGTGCCCTCTGCTCGTTTTTTGCGGCTGCCCACCGGCGTGCGCGACGAACGTCCGCAGAACCGCGTTCCGTGCCCCGGCTGGTTCACCCCACGCTGACGACCGGCGCCCTTCGTCGAACGCCTCGGATGGTCTACGCGGTGCGGGGTGCGACGGGCCCGGCGAGCACGGCCGCCAGGCCGCGCGCAGGCGGTCGCGCGGCGCGGCCCGCACCGCGACTTGATCCTAACTCGGGTAATTCGGCAGTCTCGGGCTCTCGCTGACGGGCTGGTGGTGCTCGCCGTACCGTGATCGGGTGGAGGTAGCGGTTGCTGAGCGGTTGGCGAGCGAGCTGCTGACCCCGTTGGGGGATCGGTGGCGGCATGTGCAGGCCGTGGCGGCGGCTGCTTGGGAGGTGTCCGCGGCCGTCGATCCGGAGGAGCGTGACCTGCTCGTCGCGGCGGCCTGGCTGCATGACATCGGGTACGCCCCGCCGATCGGTCACCTACGGTTCCACCCCGTGGACGGCGCCCGGTTCCTCGAATCCCACGATGCGCCGAAGCGGCTGTGCGCGCTGGTCGCGCATCACTCGTGTGCCCGGTATGAAGCCGAGGAGCGGGGGCTGACGGCGGAGCTCTCCGCGTGGGAGCTGGAGGTGTCGCCGGTGATGGACGCGCTGTGCGCCGCGGATATGACGACGGGGCCACAGGGCCAGCGGTTCACC
Organism: Frankia sp. BMG5.23; assembly: GCF_000685765.2. NCBI lineage: Bacteria > Bacillati > Actinomycetota > Actinomycetes > Frankiales > Frankiaceae > Frankia > Frankia sp. BMG5.23. Next base: position 72,560 of record NZ_JDWE01000017.1, on the reverse strand, counting down.
TTCGACGAACGGATCGCGGAGATCCTGTCCCGCTACGGCGACGGCTCGATCGTCCACCGGTCGGTCACCCGGGCTCGGGCGGACCTGCAAGCCACCGTGGAACGCACGACCGCACGGCTCGTGGCGGTTCAGCCGAGGTAGGGCGTGGCCCGGTTCTCCAGGTAGTGATCGATGCGCAGGCGCATCGATGGGTGGATGTTCAGCCCGTCCAGGTCCTCGGGCGCGACGAACTTGACCTCCTTCGTCTCGCTCGAGGTGCGTAGCTCTCCGCCAAGATTGCGGGTGGTGAAGCAGAGCGAGAACTGCTGGCGGACCTCGCCGTCGTCGTAGGCCAGGACATGCCGGGGGTTGGTGTAGACCCCGATGAGTCCGGTCACCTCGATGTCGATGCCGGTCTCTTCCTTGGTCTCGCGGACGGCGGCGTCGGTGATGGACTCGCCGAGGTCCATGCCGCCGCCGGGCAGGGCCCACAGGTTGTTGTCGGTCTTGTGGACCATGAGGATCCGCCCGGCCTCGTCGGTGACCACGGCGGTGACGGACGGGACGACGCTGTTCGCCTTGGGGGCGTTCGGGTCGTTGAAGTAGTCGATCCGTGCCAAGAGGGTCAGGCTCCTTCGGTGGTGGCCCAGATGCGTTCGAAGCTGGCGGCGTAGTGGTCGAAGAGTCCGCCGGGCTGGGCGCGTAGGTGCATGACGGGGGAGTGCGCGGCGGGGGCGCCGTAGACGTGGGTGTTCACCAGCATGTCGCCGTCGAAACGGTAGATGGAGTTGTAGAGCGTGGTGGCGTGTAGCCGCAGCTCGATTCCGGGCGCGTCGCGCAACGATGCCAGGTAGGTGAGGGTGATCCGGGTTCGGGCGGCGAGTCCGTCACCGATGCCCTCCTCGTCGCCTCGCAGGGCGACGGCGGGGGAGTCCGGGTCCCCCAGGGCGTAGCGGATGTTCACGCCTTCGGCGCCTTTGCGGCGGAGAACGGCGGTGAAGTCGGCGTGCCCGTCGGGGAGGAACAGGCCAGCGATGACGAGGACGTCGACCTGGTGACGCGCACCGGCGAACAGCGTCCGCCACAGCTCGGCGGGAACGGCGGCGCGGCTGGGGTAGACGCGCACGACATCGCTCGGCACGTCCGCGGCCGGCGACCCGGGCTCGGTCCGGGGCTCGGGGACGGCGCCCGGTCTTTCGGCAAGCCCGATGCGTCCGCGGGGGATGCCGATGCCGTCGGCGATGCGCTCGAAGATCTCCAGGCTCGTGACCTGGCGGCGGCCGTTCATGATGTCGCTGACGTGGGACTGCGGCAGGCCGCACACGGCGGCTATCTGCGTCTGGGTGGCGCCGGTCCACTGGCGGTAGATCTTGAAGACGGTGCCGATGTCGCGGCGGGCGAGTGCGTCGGCCATCTCGGGTCGCTCCCAGAGTCCCGGCGGGGTCTGGGGTAACGGACGACGGACGGACACCATGGCGGCCTCCGGACGGTAGGTGCTCCGACCGTCTGTCCTCGATCGGGCGCGCAGAGCATATCCGGTCTCCGTATAGATCGGAAGTCTCGGTGTATACGGCCGGCGGCCTTCCGTGACCGGCTGTCCGGTTGGACGGTGGGCGGGCGTCGGTTCCGCTGCGCGACGGACACCTGTTGCGGGCCGGTTCCGGCGCTTTGTCGCACGCCACCGACCAGTGGAGGACGGATCGTGATGTTCGACAGGGGGAGTGGAGGTGACCCGGGTCCGCTGCTGTTCGGCATCGTCCGCTTCGAGCCGGGCGGGGACCGCCGGGTACGGGACACGGTCATCACCTTCCCCGGGGCGACAGCGGCGGATCTGTTCGCGATCGAACAGGGCTGGCACGACTACCAGGTCACCTCGCTCCGCTTCTTCGTCCACGACGTGCGGCCGGCGGCCGTCGACTGGACGAGGTATAGGTCCGATGATCTGGCGGCGCGCTTTGCGGACCGTCGGCGGTGGCCGTGAGTGCGGCGGCCCGGTCGGGTCCGTTCCTTCCGCCGGTGCCCGCGGCCGGTGACGGCGCCGGTGGTGCGGGGGAGATGCTGTCGGCGGTCGTGATGATGCCGTGGGGGCCGGACGAGTGGGCGCTCGTCGTCCAGCCGGGCTCGGACTCGGCGGATCTCATGCGGGCCGTGTCCCGGATGCCGGGCGGGTTGAAGTACTCCGAATCGTTCGGCGATGTCGACGTGGTGCTCGTCTACCGGCTGCCGGATGGCGACAGTGCGGCGGCGGGAGTCGGGGGCGAGGATCCGGGCCCGTCCCGGCGGGGATGCGGAGGTGCGGCCGTGCGGACGGCGCTCGCCCTGGGCCTGACCCGGCCCGACTCGCGGTGGATGACCCGTGGGGAGCGGGCGGCCTTCCGGGCGGGGCAGGCCGAAGCCTTCGAAGCGGTCCGCCGGACCGTGCTCGACGCGATCGGAGTACCGGTGGCCAGCACCACAGCGCCGGGCTGATTGACTCGGCGACGTTCCGGACCTCGACGGGCCGGCTCGGGCGGGAACTACTCCGCCGGGGTCGGCCCGTCGTCGTTGCCTCGGGCGCGGCCGGGCTGGGTCGCTCCGGCTGCTCCGGCGGGCGCGATGCGCTCCGAGAGGTCGGCGAGACGCTGTTCGATCCGGAGCAGGACGGCGAGAATCTGCCGGTCGGTGCCGGTTCCTGCCCCTCCTCGGCCCGCGCGGCGGCCTGATGTCGCTGCTGCCGGCTGCTCCGGCTGCTTGCCGGGAACGAGCACGCGGACCAGGTGGTCGTCCGGCCAGTCCAGGGCGCGGGCGATGGCGGCCAGCGTGGCGTCCTGGACCCGGCGGCCGTGGGCTCCGCGCTGGAGTTGGCGAAGCGTCGCGACGGACACGCCGGATGCGGTGGCGAGTGCTTGCTGTCCCATCCGCTTCTGGTTCATCCTGGCGTTGAGGGCGTCGGCGACAGCCTGCCAGTTCTCACCCTCGACCTTGCCTCGCGCCGTGTACGGCGGAACCCCCCGTTCGCTTGTCACTCGTCAAAGATAACGTTGTCGTGGAAACGCATTCTAGACGGTCACCGGATAATTTCCATCCGCACTCCGTATACATAGATACGAAAGCGCTTGGCGATCGGTTCGTGAGCGGTTCAGAGTAGGTGCTGCCCGACAGAAACCGGACTTCCGGTGGCGGGGCTGACCCTACGGAGGTAGACGGACTATGGCGATACCGCGACGCATTCCGGTGCGTTTCGAGGACGTGTTCCCGGCGGGGGCGTTCGTCCTCGGCGTGGAGGCGGCGAACGACTACGACAAGGTAAAGGCGAACGCTCCCGATCCACAGGAGCGCGACCCGAACACCGGCGAGCGGGTCTGGGCGGTCCGCGTGCTGGACCCCGACCCGGCGGCCCGGCAGGCGGAGCTGAAGGTGAAGGTCGCCGCCGCGGTGCAGCCGGTCCTGCCGGAGGCGATGCCGGGCACGCCGTTCCGGCCGGTGCAGTTCGAGGGGCTGACGATCACACCGTGGGTGGACATCAACGGGAAGTTCCCCAAGCAGGGGTACGCCCTGCGCGCGGTGGGCCTGCGGCAGGTCGGCCCGCTGCGGCGGACGGGGGCGGCGGCGTGAGCGGCGAGCCGAAGCAGTCGTACGCGACGCTCGGCCTGTCCGTCGGCGCGGACTGGTTGGTGACCTGCCACACCTACCCCGACCGCGCGCCGATCCTGGTCGTGGACGCGGGGCGGGTGAGCCTGAGCGTGTCGGCGCTGGGGCGGGAACCGGACGCCCGGCATGTCGACTTCGCGTACAAGCTGCTCGCGGCGGTCAACGACTACCTGATCGCCTACGAGAAGTTCCAGTTCGAATCCCAGGAAGCCACGGAATCCGCCGAAGCGGCGGCGGTGGCGGTAGCGGCTCCGGCTGACGACATGGCCGGGCCGCGCGCCGCGTAGTTTTCCCGCCGGTCGTCGGCATCACGAGGAAACGAATTCCCGTTTCTCGCCTTTCCCTCTTCGTTCGTCAATCCCGTCGGTCTGTGTTTCGTGCGCTCGAAAACAGGTGGTATTGCCATGTCCAGAATCAACGGTGACCAGCGATTCCCGCGGGTTCCCTCGCGGGTCGACAAGGTGCGCGTGCCGGTGTGGATGCTGCTGGTGGCGGTGGCCGGCAAGCTGCTGTGGCTGGCGCTGCGGGGCTGCTGGCGTCACCGCGTCGCCGTGGCGTTCGTGGTCGGCCTGCTTCTGGTGGTGAACCGGGTGGGGCTCGTCGGCCTGGCCGTGCTCGTCGCGGCCTTGGTCCTGGTGGCGGTCGCGTGGTGGCGGGTGCATCCGCGGTCCTTCGGGCCAGTGGCCTGGTGGGTGTGGGGACGGGCGCGGCTGACGTTCGTCTACCGGTGGAGCTGGAAGCCGGCGATGGTGCACACCGACCTGGCGATCCGCATGCCGACGTCGACCGGTGATCAGGTGACGTTCGACGAGTACTTCCCGCGGATTCGGAAGATCCGTTCGTCGCGGTCGGTGGACGTGCTGCGGGTGGAGCTGCTGCCGGGGCAGACCCCTGCGGAGTGGGCGGAGCAGGCCGAAGCCTTGCGGCACGTGTTCCGGGCTCGGCGCTGCCAGGTGCGGGCGGAGACGTTTCGGTTCGTCCGGGTCTCCTTCCACCATCGGGATCCGCTGACCCGGCCGGTCACTCCGCCGGACCTGGACGACACCACCGATCCGGACGACTCCGCCGACGATGCCGGCTCTGACCCTGCCGGCTCTGACCCTTCCGGAGCTGTTCCCTCCGCTCTCGTCCGCCGTGGCGGGCGTGCGTCGCGGCTGCTCGCCGGGCTGTCGGCGGTGCCCGTCGGACGGTGCGAGGACGGCCGTCCCTGGACGTTGCCGGTCCGGGGAACTCACGTGCTCGTCGCGGGGGCGACCGGGGCGGGTAAGGGCTCGGTGCTGTGGTCGCTCGTCCGCGGTCTCGGTCCGGCGGTGCGGGCGGGGCTGGTGGAGCTGTGGGTGTGCGACCCGAAGGGCGGGATGGAACTGGCGTTCGGGGAGCCGCTGTTCGCCCGGTTCGCGACCGACACCGACGCGATCGCGGATCTCCTCGACGACGCGGTGAGCGTCATGCGGGACCGGACCTTCCGGCTCGCGGGAACCACCCGGCTGCACGTCCCGACGGTCGGTGAGCCGCTGATCGTCGTGGTGGTCGATGAGATCGCTTCCCTGACGGCGTATGTGACCGACCGGGAGGTGAAGAAGCGGATCGGGGCGGCGTTGCCGCTGCTGCTTTCCCAGGGTCGGGCGCCCGGGGTTGTGGTGGTGGCGGCGGTGCAGGACCCGCGTAAGGAGGTGTTGCCGCTCCGGGAAAGGAGAGAAGTCCTGTGAACATCTTCTCGTCTGGCAACTTCGGCGCGTGGCGCACCCCCGGCGGAGACTCCCCGCTCGTCGCGACCCACAAGACCAACACCGGTGACCACGAGCTGACGATCCGGCCCGGCGCGGACGTCGGCGACCTGGCGGCGATCCTCGCGAACCTTCCCGCGGATGCCTTCTTCACCGAGCACTACGGCGACGTGAACGCGGTGCTCGTGTTCCGCCAGGTGCCTGGACTTCCGGCAATGGTCCCGGCGAACGGAAATCCATCGACGGATCCGGCGGCGGCGAACATCAGCCGTCCGTAACGGCAGTCCTGCCTGCTCTAACCACATTTTTCTTCCGTTCTCTGGTGGCGTTTCAAGCTGTCAGGGTGTCGGACGGGTCCAGGGTCGGCCGAAGGCCGATCGCGTAGCGACGCCGTAGGCGCCCTGGACGCGGCCGGCGCCCCGGCAGACCATTCCAACGCCAGAGAACGGAACGCCACCGGAACCGGGCAACGTCGCCCGCGGCCGGCGTGAACCTGTCCCGTTCTTCCGGCAAGGAGAAGTCACCCATGCCCAGTACCACCCCCGGCTCGTCGAACGGCCGGCGCAAGGAGCGCAGGAAGCGCGCCAACGGCCAGGGCTCCATCTACCAGCGCGGAGACGGCCTGTGGGTCGGCGCGGCCTACGTCCTGATGCCTGACGGGACGACCAAGCGGCGGCCGGTCTACGGCAAGTCGGAAGAGATCGTCCGCGGCAAGCTCACGGAGCTTCAGGCCAACTCGGATCAGGGCATTCCGGCGGACGCCACCGGATGGACCGTCGAACGCTTCCTGACGGTCTGGCTCGCGCAGACGGTGAAGCCGAACCGTCAGCCGAACACCTATGTCACCTATGAGAAGGCGGTTCGGCTGTACCTCATCCCGGGGCTCGGGAAGAAGCGGCTGAACAGGCTGAGCGGTGCGGACGTCCGGCAGTTCATCCGGCGGACGGAAACCACCTGCCGGTGCTGCGAAATGGGCAGGGACAAGGCGCGGCCGGAACAGGAACGGCGCTGCTGCGCGGTCGGCCAGTGCTGCAACCGCCGTCCATCGAAGCGTCAGGTTCAGGTCGTGCATGCCGTGCTCCGCAACGCGCTCCAGGCGGCGGTGCGCGAGGAACTGATCCGACGGAACGTGGCGAAGCTCGTCCAGGTCTCGACCCCTCGTTACAACGTCGACCGGGGTCTGACCGTCGAGCAGGCACACCGGCTTCTCGATGAAGCTGCCGGCAATCGGCTGTATGCGCTGCTGGTCCTGGCGCTGTTCCTCGGGATGCGCCGCGGGGAGCTGCTCGGGCTCCAGTGGTCGGACATCGACACCGACCGGGAGACGCTGACGATTCGGCACACGCTCCAGCGGGTCGGCGGGGAGCTGCGGCTGCTGCCGCCGAAGACGGAGGACTCGGAGCGCACGCTGTCGCTCCTGGGCCTGGTGGCCGACGCACTCACCGAGCATCGCAAGCTCCAGCAGGCGGAACGGGACGCGGCCGGCGACCGCTGGGTGACGACGGACCACGTCTTCACCACGAAGATCGGAACGGCGATCGAACCGGACAACCTGCGCCGCTTCTGGATGCCGCTGCGTCAGGCGGCCGGGCTCGACGGGGTCGTGTTCCACGGGCTGCGGCACACCTGCGTGACGCTGCTCCTGGACCTCGGCGTGCCGCCGCACATCGTCCGTGACATCGCGGGCCACTCGGCGATCGAGGTGACGATGACGATCTACGCGCACGCCTCGATGGGGGAGAAGCGGCGGGCTCTGGGCCGGCTCGACGGCCACCTGACCGGGCCCTGACCCTGACTCGTTGCTACACCGGTTGCTGCACGTGGGGGTGTCGGGGGGCTCGGCCCCCCGGCAGGCCTGACGAGGGGATCGAAAAGGCGCAGCATGCGAGCCTGATCCCCGAGTGCGCCCGGCAGGGATCGAACCTGCGACCTGGTGCTTAGAAGGCACTCGCTCTATCCACTGAGCTACGGGCGCGCTTGCAGGGGATGGGCCCACCGGGGAGCTACAACAGGGTAGCAAGGTTCGACCAGGCATCGAACACGCGGGGACGCGCCGTCTCCTGGGAAGGTCAAGCTCCTGGGAAGGCCGAGGTACGACGCTGAGGCGTCCGTGGCAGGTGGGCAGACGGGATGCGTCGCGGACCGGCGTGGGGTCCGAGCGTCGGCGTGCCGGTGCGCGTGGGTCCGTGGATGCGTGGCCTGTGGGCGAACCCTCGTTATCCACAGGCGACCAACCGAGGGTTTCCGAAGTCGCCGTGACGGCTCACTGTGGGAGAGGCCGTTCGCGGCCAGCCCGGCGGATCCGTCCCTGACCCGAGGAGCACGCCATGCTCGAGACGACCATCACGCTTGTCGGCAACCTGGTCGACGATCCGGATCATCGGATGACGGCCAACGGTGCGTCGATATGCACCTTCCGCCTCGCATCGACGCCCCGCCGGTTCGATCGTTCCGAGAGCCGCTGGGTCGACGGAACCACGCTGTTCCTGCGGGTCTCCTGCTGGCGCCAGCTCGCGGACAACGTCGCTGCCAGCCTCGTCCGGGGTGATCGCGCGCTCGTCTACGGCAGGCTGCGGCAGCGGTCGTTCGAGACGGGCGAAGGGGAACGGCGGGTTACCTACGAGATCGACGCGGATGCGGTCGGAACCGAGCTCACCTGGCATGCGGCTCGCTCGGAGCGACTTGCCCGTCGCCCGGGCTCCGCGGTGGTGGCGGCGGCCGCGACGGATGTTCCCAGTGATCCGTCCGCTCTGGTGGGATCCGCTCTGGTGGGATCCGAGCACGGCGCTCTGGCCGGCTTCCCGGTCGCCGGTGCGGATGCGGATGCGGATGCGGCCGGAGCGGCATCCGCCGCGACGGCCATGGCGTCGATGGCCGAGGGACCGCCGGAGGGTTCCGGGCGGCTCCAGGGCGCGGGTGCGGCGCCCGGCGAACCGCGCCCGTCCGCGGTGACGGTCGGCGATTCCCCCTGGCAGTCGTTTCCCTCCTCCCATGACCTGTCCTGACCGTCCAGCCGATGGTGGGGACCTGGAGGGCGAGTCGGACCGACCTGCGTCCGCTGCGGCCGAGGGCGCTGGGTACCGTGCCGTGGATGAGCAGCCGGCACGAGATGGGGCAGACGGGGCCTGTCTCCGTCGAACCCGGGACAGAGCCGCAGGCGCCCTTCGACGTCATCGATGCGCAGGTTGTCGTGAGTCCCGGCTTGGAGAGCGGCCTTGCGCACGGGACACCCGGATCGGTGGTCGTCGCCGCGCCCAGGGGTGACGCCGTGCCCAGGGGTAACACTGGGCTCGGGGGTAACACTGGGCTCGGGGGTGACGCCGAGCCCCGGAACGACACGCCGCGGTCCCGGCCGGACGGAGAACAACCGCCGGCCGGGCCGCCGGCCTCCGACGCCGCTCGCGGTCGGCGGACTCCCGTCCAGCGGCTGCGCGTTCGTCTCGCGAGCATCTCGGGGCCCGCTCGGTACGTGATGGTGCTCGCCGTTCTGAGCGCGGCGGTCGCCGTCGTCCTCCGGCACACCGTGTTCCCGTTCCTGTCGGTCAACAACGACGAGGGCATCTACCTCCTGCATGCCAGGACCCTCGCCGAGGGCCGCCTGTTCCCGCCCGCCCCGGACCCGGCACGGTCCTACCTGCCGTGGCTGGGAACCGTTGTCGGCGATCACTACGTGTTGAAGTACACGCCCTTCGTACCCGCGATCTTCGCAATCGGCATCGTGCTGACGGGAAGCATCGATCCGGCGCTTGCAATGATCGTCATGGCGGCGGTCGTCGTCACCTACCTGCTGGGCGTCGAGCTCTTCGGTAGCCGGCGGACCGCGGCGTTGGCGGCGACCCTGCTCGCCCTCTCCCCGCTGGTGATCCTGCAGAGCGCGATGGTGCTGAGCTACTTGCCGACCCTGGTGCTGCTGCAGGTGACCGTTCTGGGGGTGTTGCGGGGACGGCGCCGCCGACGGGCGGCACCGGTGGTCGTCGCGGGCCTCGCCCTCGGCGTGGCGGCGGCGGTGCGGCCGTATGACGTCGTCCTGCTCCTGGCTCCGCTCGCGATCTGGCTGCTCCTGACCTCCACGGGCGGGCGCTGCTGGCTGGGCCGGTGGCTGCTTTGCGGGCTCGCCGCGCCCGTGGCGCTTGTCCTGCTCAGCAACGCCGCTGCCACCGGTGACCCGTTGCGGCTGCCGTTCACGCTCCTTGAACCCGACGACAAGCTCGGCTTCGGGGTGCGCAAGCTGTATCCCGGCGACGGCAGGCACGACTTCGGCTTGCTCGAAGGGCTGCGGTCGGTCGGCGACCACCTGTGGCTGTTCGGCGGCTGGGCCTGCGGGGGAGTGGTGCTGGCCGGCTGCGCGATCGTCGTGGCGGCTCGGCGGCAGCTGTCCGCACCCGCCGCGCTCCTGGGTGCGGGTGGGCTGCTCTTCCTGGGCGGATACGTCGGCTTCTGGGGCGCGTGGAACGCGGCCGAGTTGTGGGGCGGCATCCGCTACGTCGGCCCTTTCTACCTGGTCCCGGTGCTCATCCCGCTCGTCCACCTCGGCGCGGAGGGCCTGGTCAGGGCCGGCGAAGCCGTCTTCGCCCGCGGGCGAAGACTCGGGCTCATCGCCGTCGCGGGGACCGGCGCCGCCATCCTGGCGCTCACGGCCGTCGTCCTGGTCGGGGCGGTGCGCGCCAACCTCACGCTCACCGGGCACGACCGTGACCTCAGCGCGATGCTGGACCGGCTGCCGGGCGATCCGCTCGTGTTCGTCGCGGCGAACCCGCCGTTTCTCGGGCATCCCACTCCGGTGACCGCGAACGGGCCGAAGCTCGAAGATCCTGTGCTGTTCGCCGTGTCGCGGGGGGTCGACGATCTCATCGTGGCCGCTGACCACGCGGACCGCCCGGCCTATCTGCTCCGCCTGGCATCGGCCTACGACCGCTCACCCGCCTCGCCCTCCACCGCGCGGGTCGAACGGCTGGCGGTCAGGAGCGGCAGGCGGGTGGCGGTGACCCTGAGAGTGGATGCCGCGCCCGCGGGCGCCCGTTCCGCCCGCGTCGTGCTCACCGAGGGTGTCCGCCGCCTGTCGATTCCGGTCCATCCGCGGATCCCCACCTCGATGATCCTCACCGTCGACGCGGACGGCCTCGATACCACCGATGTCATCAGTATCACCAGTATTGCCAACATCGCTGGCGGCATGGACAGCACCGGAATCGTGACTGACCGCAACGACTCCGGTCGGTCCCGGGTGCATTCCGGATCCCTCGGCCGTCCGTCGGCAAGCACCGTGCGGGACGGTCGGGGCACCTCCATCACCGTGGCCTACTACGCGACGAGCCCTTCCGGACGGGAACATTTCCTCGATCAGCAGGTGTTGCCCGTGCGGCTGGCCGCACGGGACGGTTCCCGGCCGGACGGTTCCCGGCCGGCTGCCGGCCCGCCGGTCACCGTGCTCGGATCCCTCGGGGAGGTCGATGAGGTCGGCGAGGGACGTCGGCCGCCGCTGCGCATCATCATCGATGATCGTCGAGGCTGACCTGCCCGCCCGGGTGACCTGCCTGCCCCGGCGCCCCGACGCCCCGGTGAACGGTCGTCCTGATGATCGGCTGGCCCGGTGATCGGTCGATGCGGCGGATGGGAGGGAGCACGTACGTTCCGTCGAGGACGTCGGCCCCCGGCTCGTAGATCCGTAGGACGGGCCGGAAATCGCCGACCGCCGCGGGCAGCCAGTTGTCAAGCGGCCCGCCGTCCTCCGGGGGATCACTCTGGAGCAGGATGCGCACCGAGCCGTCCGGACCGCGGCGCAGATCGCGGTCGCCGCTCCGCAGGGAATACCGGTGCAGGGGATTCTCGACGAGGTAGTACTCGGGCGCGTCGTACATCGTCAGCGACCAGAACGCGGCCTGCGGCGGCGGCACCAGCTCCAGCAGGTACCGGTGGGCCCCGCTCAGCTGGCGGCCGTCCGTGTCGATGGCACGGCTCGCCTGGATCTCCTCATAGCCGTGTGTCGCACCCCGCGGCAGTCGGGCGGCCATCGCCCGGGCGAGACGGGCCTGTGCCCGATCGCTTATCCGCCAGGCCGGATCGTCGATCGTGCCCGGTCCGAGTCGGTCCAGGTTGAAGTCGAGGGCATGCGGGGTGCTCACCCAGCCGTTCGTCAGCGCCCGGCCGGCGTGCGCCACCCGTTCGAGCTTGTCGCGGCCGGCGCGCAGCCCGGTGCGCAGGGACCAGGCGAGGCCCGGGTTGGGGTCGACGTACGGCGAAGGATCGTCGAGGATCCCGAGTGAGGTGAAGTGGCGGGCGTACTCGGCCTCGGCCCGCGACGGAGGATAGGCGCGCAGCCAGATGCGTAGCTCCTCCCAGAACCGGAGGTCGTCACAGACCCTCTTCGAGTGTTCCGGCGGTCCCTCCGCGCGGCGGGCCTCGGAATCCAGCGGGCTCAGGTCCAGTTCCTCCTGCAGCCGGGACACCGCCGCGATGTCCGCCGGGCCGTCGAAGCCGAACCGGTTGATCAGCGTCAGCAGCCGGGTCGGTGCCTCGATGCGGGCCAGCGACGCGGGCGCGCTGCCCGTCCAGCCCGGCGGGACGAGCAGATAGCGCCCACCTCGTCCGCCGGTGGTTCGCCGTCCCACGTAGGCGAAGTTGTTCCGCCAGGCGTCCATGAAGATCATAACGCTGTAACGATCCGGCGTGTCGGGGATCCGCAGGACCAGCGGACCCGGCGTGAGGTCGACCTCGGCCACCGAGCACAGGGCGTCGTTGTCGACGCTGACGAAGCAGGACAGTGGCGCGGGCGGTTCCGTCTCGTGAGCGAAGGCGTTGTACCCGGCGGGCCGGATTGGCCCGATTCCCTCAGCCGCCGTCCGTACGCTCAGCCGGACGTTGCTGACCAGGGGATATCCGAAGATGAACGCCTCGGCCGCCAGCCCGAGCCGATGGTCACTCGCGAGCATGCCGTCCTCCCCGTGCTCGTCATCTCCGTTTCAGTGGTCGCCTCCACGCCCCCACGTTTCAGTGGTCGCCCCCCACGCAGTGGTCGCCCCCCACAGTGGCCGCCTCCACAGTCCGTGCCCTTCTTTGTGGTGTGGTACCCACCGGATGCCGTCCGGGGGCCGGACGGCATCCGATGATCCGCCGGTCCCCGACGTCGGCCGACGGGCCACCGATCACCGCTGTGAGGAACGCGGGCGCGATGCCCTAGGGTTGATGGCATGGCGCAGTACGTCTTCCAGATGCGCAAAGCGCGCAAGGCCCATGGCGACAAGGTCATCCTCGATGATGTGACCCTGTCGTTCCTCCCCGGAGCCAAGATCGGGGTAGTCGGCCCGAACGGCGCGGGGAAGTCGTCCCTGCTCAAGATCATGGCCGGCCTCGATCAGCCGAGTAACGGCGAGGCGACCCTGAGCCCCGGCTACACGGTCGGCATGCTCGCCCAGGAACCCCCGCTGGACGAGACCAAGGACGTCCGCGGCAACGTCGAGGACAGCGTGCGCGAGATCCGCCGGGTGCTCGCCCGCTACGAGGAGATCAACGAGAAGATGTCCGCGCCCGACGCGGACTTCGACTCCCTCCTCGCCGAGCAGGCCGAGCTTATCGACAAGATCGAGGCCGCGAACGCCTGGGAGCTCGACAGCCAGCTCGACCAGGCCATGGACGCGCTGCGGCTGCCGCCCGGCGATGCCGACGTCACCCTGCTCTCCGGCGGTGAGCGCCGCCGGGTCGCGCTGTGCAAGCTCCTGCTTGAGGCTCCCGACCTACTCCTGCTCGACGAGCCGACCAACCACCTCGACGCCGAGAGCGTCGCCTGGCTGGAGCAGCACCTCGCCCGCTATGCGGGCGCCGTGCTGGCCGTCACCCACGACCGGTACTTCCTGGACAACGTCGCCGGCTGGATCCTCGAGCTCGACCGGGGCCGTGCCTTGCCCTACGAGGGCAACTACACCACCTACCTGGAGAACAAGGCGGCCCGGCTGAAGGTCGAAGGCCAGAAGGACGCCAAGCGGCGCCGGGTGCTCGCCCAGGAACTCGAGTGGGTCCGGTCCAACCCGAAGGCCCGCCAGACCAAGAGCAAGTCGCGTCTCGCCCGCTACGAGGAGCTGGCCGCCGAGGCGGACCGGGCGCGCCCGCGCGACTTCGAGGACATCCAGATCCCGCCCGGCCCCCGGCTCGGCAACCAGGTCATCGAGGCCAAGGGGCTCACCAAGGGCTTCGATGACCGGCTTCTCATCGACAACCTGTCGTTCACCCTGCCGCGCGGCGGCATCATCGGCGTGATCGGCCCCAACGGCATCGGTAAGACGACCCTGTTCAAGATGTTGACCGGCCAGGAGGCGCCGGACGCCGGAGAGCTCGTCATCGGCGACACCGTCGACATCGCCTATGTCGACCAGACCCGCTCGGGCCTGGACCCGAAGAAGAACGTCTGGCAGGTCGTCTCCGACGGCCTCGACCACATCGTCGTCGGCAAGGTCGACTTCCCGAGCCGGGCGTACGTGTCGTCATTCGGGTTCAAGGGGCCGGACCAGCAGAAGCCCGTCGGTGTGCTGTCCGGTGGGGAGCGTAACCGGCTGAACCTCGCGCTCACCCTCAAGCGTGGCGGCAACGTCCTGCTTCTCGACGAGCCCACCAACGACCTCGACGTGGAGACGCTGCGCTCCCTGGAGGACGCGCTGCTGGAGTTCGCCGGCTGCGCCGTGGTCATCTCCCACGACCGCTGGTTCCTCGACCGGGTCGCCACCCACATCCTGGCCTGGGAAGGAACCGACGAGGACCCGGCGCGCTGGTTCTGGTTCGAGGGGAACTTCGCCGACTACGAGACCAACAAGATCGACCGTCTCGGGCAGGAGGCGGCCCGCCCGCACCGCGTCACCCACCGCAAGCTCACCCGGGACTGAGGGCGCACCCGGGCCGGCCGGTGCCCGCGGGCACCGAGCGGTCAGTCGGGTCGGTTCTGCAGCGAATTCGCCGCCATCGACAGATAGTCCCAGAGCTGCCTGTCGAGATCGGGCGGCAGGTCCAGGGAGTCGACCGCGGCCCGCATGATCTTCAGCCAGGCGTCCCGCTGCGTCGGGCCGATCGCGAACGGGGCGTGCCGCCTCCGCAGCCGAGGATGCCCGCGCTGCTCCTGGTAGTCGGTCGGGCCACCCCAGTACTGGATGAGGAACATGCGCAGGCGCTCCTCAGCGCCGGTCAGATCCTCTTCCGGGTAGAGCGGGCGCAGTACCGGATCGTTCGCCACACCCTGGTAGAACCGGGCGACCAGCTTCCGGAACGTCGGTTCGCCGCCGGCGGCGTCGTAGAAGGAGCTGATCGGGAGAGTGCGCGGAGGAGACTGGTTCACCCGTCCATTCTGCGGCACGACGGTGCGGTCCGATCCGGGCGACGGGTGTTCTCAGCCGTCGCGGGGTGCGATCCACGCCGTCGTGTCGGGGGGCAGCGTCAGGGTCGCGCCGTCGTACCCCACCGGTCCGCTGGCGAGCACCAGCCGTCCGGGCAGCGGAATCGTCGCCTCCCCCTCGGTCGTCGTCACGCATGTCATACTGGCCGACCCCACCGAGGTGGGCGGGGTCGGGGGCACCGACGAGCCTGCCGGCGCGGGGCGGTCGAAGGCCAGGCATCCGGCCGGGGAGTCGTTCCGCCAGCGCAGGTCGTCGCCACGCAGGTGGGGGAGGGCGCGGCGCAGGGCGAGCGCGCTGCGCACAAGCAGCCAGGTCGACATCGGGTCGGCCGCCTGCGCGAGGACCGCGAGGTCCGCCCAGTCGGCGGGTTGCGGCAACCACGGGTCGGCGCCGGCCGAGGTGAATCCGTAGGGGGGCGCGTCCCCCGACCACGGCAGGGGGATCCGGGCGCCGTCCCGGCCCGGCGACGTCCCCCCGGACCGCGTCCAGATCGGGTCGCGACGGGCGGCAGGCGGCACCTCGGCCTGCGGCAGCGCCAGCTCGTCGCCCTGGTACAGCACCGCGGTGCCGGGCAGCGCGAGCAGCGTGAGCAGAGCGGCGCGCGCGCGGCGGGTCCCCGTGGGACCGCCGCCGTAACGGGTCGCCGGCCGCACCACGTCGTGGTTGGCGAGCACCCAGGTGCCCGGCGCGCCGACCGCCGTCAGCGCGGCGCGTTCGGCGTCGATGGCGGCCCGCCAGGCCGCCGCCGACCAGGGGATGCTCAGCAGGGAGAACGAGAACGTCAGGTGCAGCTCGTCCGGTCGCACGTAGCGGGCGAGCCGGGCCGGGTCGCGCACCCAGGTCTCCCCGATCAGGACCCTGGGACGCCCGTCGCGGGCGGTGTACTCGTCGGTGATCGCGCGCCACTCGCGGTAGATCTCGTGCACCCCGTCCTGGTCCCAGACCCGGGGCTCGTGCTCCTCGCGGAACCCGCTGTCCGGAGCCAACCGGGCGCCGGGCGGGTTGTCCCGTAGCTCGGTGTCCTTCACCAGCCCGTGGGTCACGTCGATCCGGAACCCGTCGACCCCTCGATCGAGCCAGAACCGCAGCGTCGCGGCATGGTCCGCGCGGACGGCGGGATGATCCCAGTTCCAGTCGGGCTGCTCGGCGTCGAACAGGTGCAGGTACCACTGGCCGTCCGCCACCCGCGTCCAGGCCGATCCACCGAACACCGATTCCCAGTTGTTCGGAGGCTGCTCGCCGCCGGGGCCTCGGCCGTCGCGGAAGATGTAGAGCCCCCGCTCGGGACTGCCCGGCGCGGACGCGAGCGCCGCCTGGAACGCCGGATGCGCCGAGCTCGAGTGGTTCGGCACGAGATCGATCAGCACGGCGAGCCCGGTCTCGGCGGCGTCGGCGAGCACGGCGTCGAGGTCCGCGAGGTCACCGAAGAGCGGATCCACGCCGCGATGGTCGGCGACGTCGTACCCGTGATCGGCCATGGGGGACGAGTAGAAGGGCGTGATCCAGATCGCGTCGACGCCGAGTTCCGCCAGCACGGGCAGATGCCGCCGTAGCCCCTCCAGATCGCCGATCCCGTCGCCATCGGAATCGGCGAAACTGCGAAGGTACACCTCGTACAGGACGGCCCGGCGCCACCACGTCCCGTCCTGGCCGGGCGACCGCCCCCGGCCGTCGGCGCCATTCGGGCGATCCAGTTCCCCGGCGTCGCCGGCTCCCGCGCTGTTGTCCTTGCTGGCCTCGGCGCCCTCGTTCCCCTCGGTGTTCTCATTGCCCTCGCCCGCGTCGCTTCGGTGGCCGCGCTGGACACTAGATCGAGGGCAGAAATAAGATATTTTATCTCTCTTGGTAGATGAGGGTGCCTTTGTGGAGTGGCCCTCAACAGAATGATGTGTCCTCATCTGGCTCCTTCTGGCTTTTCTGGTCCTTTTAGGACAGATGCTCCCTGTTGTGCGCCTATCCAGGGACCGCTCCGCCGCGTCGGGACGGCGCGGCGGAGCGCGTGTTCCTCGGTCGGGCGATGCCTGTCCAGCATCAAACTCGGTCGGTGGGGGCGAAGGTAGGGCGATGGGGTGCTGGTTGCGGCTCGGGTCGACGTTCCCCCGATGCGTGATATCCGATATCCGAACTAGACTTCCGCAGATGGACCGGGTGACTGGCTGTTACGGAGCGGTACCGGGAATCGGATTCGGTCGGGGATGTGATGGTGTGCCCGTGACGTCGGAACCATCCACCGGGAGTTCGCCCCAAGCGCCCGGTATATCAGGGTTCGTCAGTGAGTCGCGGAGGTCCGATCAGGTGCGGCGGTCGGCGTCCGCAGGTCTGCGGGCCGCGCGGGAGGCCGTCCGCGCGCTGTGTCACGGTGCTCGGGGGGACCATGACGACGGATCGGGCGGCTCCGATCCGTCCTTCCTGGCCGATGCCGGTCTCGTCCTCGGCACCTCCCTCGACCCCGATCGGGTCGTCGATCTGATCGCCGGACTCGCCGTGCCCCGCCTCGGCACGGGCGCCCTGGTGTGGCTGCGCGAGGGTGACCAGGTCAGGCTCGGTGCCTCGGTCTTCCACGACCCGAAAGTCGGCAAGATTATGCGGGCGATTGTCGCCACGCGGCCGCCCCAGCTCGCGGACGAATTCCCGCCGGGCGTCGTCATGCGTGAGGGCCAGACGTACTGTCTGCCGGACTTCGACGAGCTGCGCCCGGTGCCGCTGTTCCCGTACGAGCTCGCCTACCAGCAGTTCCGCCGGATCCAGAGCGGTCCAACCGTCACCGTCCCGTTGCCGGCGCACGGCCGGATCCTCGGCGCGATCACCGTCGGGCGCAGCACCGGCTTCTACTCCGGAGCGGAGGTGAACCTGCTGGAGGACTTCGCCCGGCGGGGGGCCGTCGCGCTGGAGAACGCACAACGCTTCCGCGAGGCACAGGAGTCCGCGCTGACCCTGCAACGGTCGCTCCTGCCGGCGCATCCCCCCGCACTCGACGGGGTCGAGATCGCGATGGAGTACCGGCCGGGGACGGCAGGCACGGAGGTGGGAGGCGATCTCTACGATGTCATACCGCTCGCCGGGGGACGGGTCGGGGTGGCCATCGGTGACGTGATGGGCCGCGGCCTGCATGCCGCGGCGGTGATGGGCCAGCTGCGGGCGGCGCTGCGCGCCTACGCCCTGGAGGATTGGAGCCCCGTCGAGGTGCTGACTCGGCTCGACCGGGTCGTCGGCCTGCTGCCCGGTCTCCAGCTCGCGACCTGTATGTACGCCGTCTATGACCGGAACACCGGCCGGGCGACGATCGCGAGTGCCGGCCATCTCGCGCCGTTGGTGATCCTTCCCGACGAGGACCCCGACTATCTGGTGCTCGACCCCGGGCTCCCGCTGGGAGTCTGCGAGGGGGCGATGTTCAGCGAGACGACCGTCGCGCTTCCACCCGGATCGGCGTTGGTGATGTTCACCGACGGCCTGGTGGAGTCGCGACGCCGACCGCTCGTGGACGGCCTGGACAATCTTCGACGCGGTCTTACCACACAGCGGGCCCGGGCTGCCGCGGTAGGCCTCGAGGCGGTCGAAGTCGCAGCGGGTGCCGACGTGGCGGCCGGAGGCGAGGGCGAGGGCATGAGCGCGGAACGGACCGAGAAGGCGGAACGGACCGAGAAGGCGGAACGGACCGGGAAGGCGGGGACGGATCGGCGGGCCCCCGGCCCGTCGCTCGGCCCACCCCCCGGGGTGCCGGAACGCCGCTCCTGGGCGGACCGGCGGCGCCGGGCGCGCAGGGTGAACTTCGCGGCGCGTAGCTGGTTCGGTCCGGACACCGTCAACGGCCCCGGCGAGGGCCCCGTCGAGGAGACCGCCCGCACGCTGCTCGAACGGTGCCTGATCGCCGCCGATCTCCCGGCCCGGACCGACGACGACACCGCCATGGTGGTGCTCACCACGCAGGCCGTGAACCCGCCATTGCTCGAACTCGCGTTGCCCGCGGTGGCCGCGTCGGCAGGCGAGGCCCGGACAGCGATGCGTTCGGTCCTCGCCGAATGCGGGATCACCTCCGTCGAGGACGCGACGCTGCTGGTCAGCGAGGTGGTGACGAACGCGGTGCTGCACGCCCGCAGTGATCTGGTACTGCGGGCGTCGATGGAACCCGGTCGGCTGCGGATCAGTGTCGAGGACCGGGAAGGCGCGCGTCTGCCCCGGCCCGGCGCGGCCGCGGAGAACAAACCCGAGCCCGAGTCGGGGTGGGGCCTGCTGCTGGTCGAGGCGCTGGCGCTGGCCTGGGGCGTGGAGATGACCCCCGGGGGCAAGCGTGTCTGGTTCGACATCGAGATACCCGACCAGGAGCCGGGTGCTGCCGGCCCGACGAGACCGATCGTTGGACCCGATCCGTCTCCCTCGGCGGGCCCGTCCCGGAAGCCTCCTCTCGACCCGCCGATCCAGGGCCGGTGCTGGGGATAGCATCCGGGGCCGGGCCACCTGACGGGCCGGGCCACCTGACGAGCCGGGCCAAGGCCGCGTGATCAGGCGGTGGCGACGGCGCGGGCGGCCCATTCGTCCTCGGCCTTGCGCACGATGTTGCGCAGCATTCCACCGAAGACGGCCGCGTGGAACGGGCTGACCGACCACCAGTAGAGCTGCCCGGGAAGTCCGCGGGGCAGGAAACTCGCGCGCTGCGAGTAGGTCGTGGTGCCCTCGGAGTCCACCATCGAGCGTAGTTCCAGCCATGCCTCGCCAGGCAGCTTCATCTCGGCACGCAGCCGGAGCAGGTGGCCCGGTTCGATCTCCTCGACCCGCCAGAAGTCCAGCGCCTCCCCGACGTGCACCCGCTGCGGATCACGCCGACCCCGGCGCAGACCGACGCCACCGAGGGCGGTGTCCAGCCAGCCGCGGGCGGACCAGGCCAGGGGCCACGAGTACCAGCCGTTGTCGCCCCCGATGCCCTCGATGACGTGCCACAGACAGGCCGGCGGCGCCGCCACGGCCATGCTGCGCTCGTCGACGTAGAGGGATCCCCCGGCCCACTGCGGGTCGGTCGGCAGGGGCTCGTTCGGGGGGTGCGTGGCACCGGCGCCGTCCCCGTCGTCCGATGCGCCTCCCGAACCCGGCCACACCGCCGTCGACCATCGGGTCTTCACCGAACGCGCCCGCACCCGGGCCAGCGCGAGGGCCACCGCGGCGTCGAAGGGCAGCAGTCCCTCGGCAGGATCGGGGATCCAGCGGGCGACCTGGTGGTCGTGGACCACCACCTCGTTGCGCAAGGAACGGATGAGCGGCCTCGCGATGCCGCCCGGCACCGGGGTGACGAGCCCGACCCACAGCGAGGACAGTTCGGGGGACAGGATCGGAACCGGGACGATGATCCGGCGCCGCAGCCCCTCGATGGCGGCGAAGCGCTGCATCATCTCCGCATAGGTCAGGATGTCCGGGCCGCCCACGTCGAAGGTGCCCTCGACCTCGTCGGGGACGTCCAGAGCGCCGATCAGATAGTGCAGCACGTCCCGGACGGCGATTGGCTGGATCCTGGTCCGCACCCAGCGCGGCGTCAGCATCACCGGCAGGCGCTCCGTCAGGTAGCGCAGCATCTCGAACGAGGCGCTGCCGCTGCCGATGACGACCGCCGCACGCAGCACGATCGTCGGAACCCCCGAGCCGAGCAGGATCCTCCCGACCTCCTGGCGGGAGCTCAGATGGGCGGACGTGCCACCCGTCGTCGCCGGGCCCAGCCCGCCGAGGTAGACGATCCTGCGGACATCGGCCGCCCGGGCCGCGGCGGCGAAGGCGTTCGCCGCCCGCCGGTCGACCGCGGAGAAGTCACCACCACTGTCGATCGAGTGGATGAGGTAGTAGGCGACCTCGATCCCGTCGAGTGCGGACCGCAACGACTCCGGATCCCGGGCGTCGGCGCGGACGACCTCCGCCCGGACGGCCCACGGGATGTCCCGCAGCCGGACGGGATCCCGGGTCATGACCCGGACGTGGTGGCCACGGTCGAGCAGGCGGGGAGCCAGCCGGCCGCCGATGTACCCGGTCGCCCCGGTGACGAGGATGCGCACGCTGGTTACCTGCCCCGGTAGGCCCCGCCGTACCCTGGCACCCGGCCGATCCGCCGTCGCCGTGCCGGGGAACGCCTCGAACAGGCGGGGAACGCCCCGGGCGGGCAGGGACGCCCCGGGCGGGCGCCGTCAGGCCGAGGCGGCCTCGGTCACGTCGGTACTCAGGTAGGCCGACCAGCGTGGATCCATCCGACGGGAGCCCAGAATGCGCCAAGCGGCTCCGCTCGGCGCCCGTGGCGCCGTGCGGAGCCGCCAGCCGAGATCAGCGACGGCCCGGTCGGCTTTCAGATGGTTGCAGCGGCCACAGGCCGCCACGACGTTCTCCCACGCATGCGGGCCCCCACGGGAGCGTGGAATGACATGATCCAGTGATGTTGCCGGAGCATTGCAGTACACGCAGCGATGATGGTCGCGGGCCAGCACACCCTTACGGGTTAGCGGGACCTGCGAGCGGTACGGCACCCGGACGAAACGCGCTAACCGGACCACGATCGGGACATCGATGGATGCCGTCGCGGACCGAAGAACCTGCCCGGCCGATTCGACCATGACGGCCTTGTCGGTCAGGACCAGCACCAGCGCGCGCCTTTGCGACACCACGCACAGAGGCTCGTACGTGGCATTGAGAACCAGCGCCTCTGCCACGCGCCGACCTCCTGCCCACCGAGGGCCCTTTGCGGGCCGTTCTGCCCAGCGTCTCCGGTGACAATGGATAGTCAACCTTCTTCCGCGGCAGAACGCGAGCCTGTTTGCATGGTCATCGCCTTTCGTGCCGTGGCGCTGCACATATCTCGTGGCCTTTGTCACATGTGGGCGACCATTCTGTGACCATATCAATACGGAAAGTGCTTTTTTGAGTGTAGTGGGAGACCTGGCCGGGTTGGGTTGGAGAGTGGTTGGGCCGGAGCGTGGCCGTCCGTCGACCGGATCGGGGCCCCCACCGCCGGGCCACCGGCATGGGTGAGACTGACCTGCGGCCGCCGCCCCGGCCGCCGCGAGCGCGGGAGGGCCGGTGACCTCGGCCGGCTCGGGGAACTCCGAATGATCGCAATCTACCGGAAGGACGATCGACGCCGTGACGCCCGCCCCGTCCCTGCTGGCTCAGCCTCTCATCCCGTCGCTGGGAATGCTGCTGTCCGCCTCGCCGTCACCCACCGGATCGCCGGGCCCGACGTCCGGGCTGACGACGCCCACCCCGCTGCCCTCGCCGAGCCCGTCGGTGACCTCCGACCCGCTGGTGTCCCTGGAGGGCGTCGCGACCGCGCTGCGGGACGCCTGCGGGACCGATCCGGGGCTGCTGTGTCGCACCGTCTACAACACGACCCACAGTAACTATCTCGCCTCCGGGGCTGAGGTGTTCCTCGGTACCCCGATCCGCATCGCGCTCATTTTAGTGATCGCGTTCGTGGTGCGGGCGCTGCTGCACCGCTTCATCCGGCGCACCACCGACATCGGACACGCCACCGAACGGACTGGTTCCGGCAGTTGGGGCGGGTTGTTCCGGAGTTCCCGGGCCGGCTCTCTGCTGGGCGCGTTCGGCGACCCGGCAGTGCTGATGGAAAGGCGCCGTCAGCGTGCGGCGACGGTCGGTTCGCTGCTGCGCAGCGTGACGTCCATCTTCATCTTCGGCCTGGCATTCCTCAGCATCCTGGGTGAGCTGGGCATCAATCTCGCCCCCATCGTCGCCAGCGCCGGTGTGCTGGGAGTCGCGGTCGGTTTCGGTGCGCAGAACCTCGTCCGGGACTTCCTGTCGGGGATGTTCATGCTGCTGGAGGACCAGTACGGGGTGGGAGACGTGATCGATCTCGGTCCGGTCTCCGGCGCCGTGGAGGCGGTCAGTCTCCGGACGACCAGACTGCGCGACGTCGAGGGCACCGTCTGGTACGTCCGGAACGGCGAGATCACCAGGGTCGGTAACAAGAGCCAGCAATGGGCACGGACCGTGCTCGACGTTCCGCTCGACTACGACACCGAGGTCGCCACCGCCAAACGGGTGCTGGCCCGGACGGCGAACGAGCTCTGGGCGGACGCGAAGTGGAGCAGCCTCATCCTCGCCGAGCCCGAGGTCTGGGGCATGGAGACCATGACCTCGGACGGTTACACCCTGCGTGTCGCCATCAAGACCCAGCCGCTCAAGCAGTGGGAGGTCGCGCGTGAGCTGCGTGAGCGGGTCCGGACCTCGCTTGGCGCGGCTGGCATCGAGCTCGGTTCCGTGCAACGCAGTGAGGTGACCATGGTCGACGACGACGAGGAGACCGCCGGGAGCCGTGAGGAGGACGACGCGGATCCGGATGCCGGGGTCGGCGGGGGTGACGCGGACGCTCAGGGGACGGATCTGCCGCGGGCACGGATCGACCCGCCCGCCCCCGGCCCGTCGCACCTGAGGGGTTGATCTGGTCGGCCTGGGCGTGCCGGTCGGTCTGTCCGGGCTTGCGGTGGCTGAAACCGTCCTGAGGATCGCGGTACGTCTTCCTGAGACCGGCCCCGCGCAGCACCATCACCGCGTCGGGTGAAGGCAGACTGGGGGCGTGCGGGTACTGGTGGTGGACGACGACGCGGCTGTCCGGGAGTCCCTGGAACGCTCACTGCGGTTCGAGGGGTACGAGGTGGCCACGGCGGTGGACGGGGCGGACGCGCTCGATGTCATCGGCCGCGAGCGGCCGGACATCGTCGTGCTGGACGTGATGATGCCCCGGGTGGACGGGCTGGAGACCTGCCGTCGGCTGCGGGCCCAGGGCGACGACGTCCCGGTGCTCATGCTGACCGCTCGGGACGGCTTGGCCGACCGGGTCAGCGGCTTGGACGTCGGTGCCGACGACTACCTGGTCAAACCGTTCGCCCTGGAGGAGCTGTTCGCCCGGTTGCGGGCACTGATCCGCCGGGCGGCGTTGGCCGCGCGGGTGCGGGCGGCCGGGTCCAGAGGGATCCCCGACTCGACGCTTCGCTACGGCGGGGTCTGTCTGGATCAGGTCAGCCGCCAGGTGACCCGCGGTGATCGGGAGCTGATTCTGACCAAGACCGAGTTCGAGCTGCTGGAGTTGTTTCTCGCTCATCCGCGTCAGGTGCTCTCCCGCTCCATGATCATGGAGCGGGTTTGGGGGTATGACTTCGGCCCGACGTCGAACTCGCTGGAGGTCTTCGTGAGCTACCTGCGCCGCAAGCTCGAGGCGAACGGCGAGCCCAGGCTGTTGCACACCGTGCGCGGAGTTGGCTACGTGCTGCGTGAGCCGTCGGGGGACCGGGCGTGAGCAGTGCCCCCGACCAGGGGGCCGCGCCCTCGCCGTGGTGGCCGCAGCCGGCAGCGGGGCATGCGGCGGTGGGGCAGCCGGTAGCGGGTCGTCCGGCGGTGGGGCAGCCGGTAGCGGGGCATGCGGCGGTGAACGGGCGCGCCGGCCGGTTGGACGGGTTCGCGCGGCGGGTCCACCCGGGACGTCACCCCAGGATCCGGTTTTCCTCCCCGCTCGGTCAGCTGACGTTGCGGGCCCGGCTCGCCCTGCTCGTCGGGATGGCGGTGGCTGCCGCCGTGACGGTCGTCGCCGGGGTGTCGCTGGGGGCGACCAGCATCGTGCTGAACCAGGCCATCGACGACCAGCTCGTAGAGCAGGCTGAGGCGTCGGCGCGCACCATCCAGACCAGCCCGCTGGGGCTGGAACTGCAGGCGTTCAGCTTCGGGCTGGAGGGCCAGTTCCTCGACGCCGCCGGCAATCCGCTGGAGAACGCCGTCTCGTCCTGGAACAGCGTGCGGATCCCGGTCGACTCCGCCGACGCCGAGGTGGCCCGGCGGGAGCGGGCCCAGAACCTGCGCACGATCGCCGTTGACGGGCAGTCCTACCGGCTTGTCACGGTTCCGCTGCAACGTCCCGCGTCCGGCGGTGCATTGCAGCTCGCCCGGCCGACCACCGACGTCGACCGGACCCTGCGCGACCTCGCGCTGGTGCTGCTTGTCGTCGGGATCGTCGGGGTGGTCGGCTCGGTGCTCGCCGGACAGATCGTGGCACGTGCCGCGCTCAAACCCGTTGACGCCGCGGCCGCGGCCGCCGAGGAGGTCGCTCGTACCCAGAATTTGTCGGCGCTCATCCCGGTGACCGGATCCGACGAGATCACCCGGCTGGCGGAGAGCCTCAACAGCATGCTGCGCGCGCTGGAGGCATCTCGGGCCCGCCAGCGCCAGCTCGTCGACGATGCCAGCCACGAGCTGCGCACCCCGTTGACGAGCCTGCGTACGAACATCGAACTGTTGCTGCGCGCCGAGGCGAACCCGCATCGCGCGCTGCCCGCGGCCGACCATGAGGCACTGCTACGCGACGTGGACGCGCAGATGCGCGAACTGTCCGGCCTCGTCAGCGAACTGGTTGAGCTCGCCCGGGACGAGGCGCCCACCGAGGAGGTGGAACGGCTCGATCTCGCGGAGATCGTGCGAGCCGCGGCCGAACGGGCCCGGCGCCGCGCCACCGGCAAGAGCATCAGCATCGAGCTCGACGCGACTCCCTCGACGGTCGACGGGCGGGCGAACATGCTCGAACGGGCGATCACCAACCTGCTCGACAACGCCGTGAAGTTCTCGCCGCCCGCCTCCGTCGTCCGGGTCGGCTCCCGGGACGGCGAGGTAACCGTCGCGGATGACGGACCGGGCATCGCGCCGGAGGACCGCGTGCAGGTGTTCGACCGCTTCTACCGGGCCACCTCCGCGCGGGGCCTGCCCGGATCCGGGCTCGGCCTCGCGATCGTCGCGGATGCCGTGCACACCCACCGGGGTACCGTCACCGCGGAGAGTTCCCCGAGTGGCGGGGCGTTGCTGCGGATGCGGCTGCCGGTCGTTGACGACCCCGGTCCGCTGGGCCCGGCCACCACACCGGGTCCGGCGCCGAACCCGCCGGACGGCGCTGCTTCGCCTCCGGACCGCGCGGGCGAGAATCCCAGGCCGTGACTTCCGACTGCCCCGCCGTGCCCACCGCATCCGCGTCTGCGTCCTCCGCGTCCCCCGCGTCCCCCGCGTCCCCCGCCGGTCCCACCGCCCCGGCGGGACCGCAGCCCGCTGGGACGCCGGTGGTGGACCCCACCATCGACCCGGTCCTCGCCGAACTCGCCGCAGTGTCCGGCGTGGCGACGTCCTACCTCGGGGCCGACGGTGTCCCGGTACAGGTCGCGCCGGACACCGTCCGGGCCGTCCTGCGGCTGGCGGGGGTCGATCCGACGGATCCCGCCGCAGCGCTCGCGGCGGCGCTGGAGCGGCCTTGGCGACGCCGGGTGCCGGCCTGCGCCGTCGTCGTCGCCGCAGCACCGCGCCCGGTGGTCGTTCACACGCCCGTGGAGATCATTCCACACGCTGAGCTGGAGCTCGGCACCGGCGGCCGAATCGTCCTCGATCCCCCTGGCGCCCCCCTGGCCGAGCGGGTGCTCGACGGCGTGCCCTGGGTCGCCCGGCCGATAGGGCTCCCGGCGGGTCTGCCCTTGGGGGACCACGTGCTGCACATCGACGCCGGAACCGAGCGGCATCGCTGCCAGGTCGTTGCCGTGCCGGCCGCGGTGCCCGGCCCCGCCGCCCTCGCCCCGCCGGCCCGCGCCTGGGGCTGGATGATCCAGCTCTACGCGCTCACCTCGACGTCGTCCTGGGGGATGGGGGACTATGGCGATCTCGCGACGCTCGCCGACTGGTCGGGCCGGGCGGGTGCCGACGTGCTGCTGGTGAATCCGCTGCATGCGGGTGCGCCGACCCTGCCCGTCGCGGCGTCCCCCTACTCGCCCGCAAGCCGCCGTTTCGTCTCCCCGCTCTACCTGCGACCGGAGCGGACGCCCGAGTACGCCCGGGCCGATCCCGCCACCCGGGCTGCCGTTGACAAGCTCGCCCGCGGCGCCCGTCGCGACGGGCGGCGGGACGGTCTGCTCGATCGGGACGCGGTGTGGCGGGCGAAGCTGGCCGCGCTGGAACTGCTCTTCGAGGTCTTCCGGCGTGGCGGCGAGCAGGTGGCATCCGCCGGGTCCGCCGCTTCCGAGCCCGCCGCCGAGCCGGCCGGGTCCGACCTGATCGATTTCGCGACCTGGAGCGCGCTCGCCGAGCGGTACGGCCCGGACTGGCGGACCTGGCCGGCGCGTCTCGCTCATCCGGGCGCGCCCGCCGTCGCCGAGGCGAGGGCGCAGCTGGCCGACCGTGTCGCCTTCCACGTGTGGCTCCAGCAGCGCTGCGACCAGCAGCTCGCCGCGGCGCAGGCCGCCGCCCGGGCCGCCGGGATGGCCGCCGGGATCGTGCACGACCTGGCCGTCGGCGTCGATCCGGGCGGTGCGGACGCCTGGGCGCTGCAGGACGTTCTCGCCGTCGGCGCGAGCGTGGGGGCCCCACCGGACACCTTCAACCAGCAGGGCCAGGACTGGGGGCTGCCGCCGTGGCGGCCGGACGCCCTGGCCGAGGCCGGGTACGCGCCGTTGCGTCAGATGGTCGCCTCGGTGCTGCGCCGCGGCGGCGGGCTGCGGGTCGACCACATCCTCGGCCTGTTCCGGCTGTGGTGGATTCCGGCTGGGGCGGGCGCCGCTCACGGGACATACGTGCGTTACGACGCCGAGGCGATGCTCGGCCTGCTCGCGTTGGAGGCCGCCCGTGCCGGCGCCGTCGTCGTCGGGGAGGATCTGGGTACCGTCGAGGCATCGGTGGCGACGACGCTCGCCCGCATGAACGTGCTGGGTTCGACGGTGCTGTGGTTCGAGCAGGACGCCGAGGGCCGCCCGTTGCCGCCGACGGCGTACCGGGCGGCGACGATGGCCAGCCTCACCACGCACGACCTGCCCACCGCCGCCGGCTACCTCGAGGGCGAGCACGTGCGCACCCGCGCCCGGTTGGGGCTGCTCGGGCGTTCGGAGGAGGCCGAGGCGGCCGGCTGGCGAGCCGAGCGGGACGCGTTGGTCGAGCTGGTGCGATCCGAGGGGCTGGTGGATCCGGCGGGCGCGGCGGCGGGCCTCGACGGACGGGGGAACCCCGGCGGGCGCGGCCGGCCGGAGTTCGACCCCGCCGTTCGGCAGGAGATCGTTTTCGCGCTGCACCGGCTGCTGGTGCGGTCTTCGTGCCGCATCGTGCTCGGGTCGCCGGGTGACGCGCTGGGCGACCGGCATCAGCCGAACCTGCCGGGCACGACCGACGCCTATCCGAACTGGCGGCTCCCGGTGACCGACTCCGCCGGTCGGCCGGTTACGGTGGAACGTCTGCTGACCGATCCGGACGTGCGCCGGCTTGGCGAGTTCCTCGCCCAGGTCCGGGTTGCCCAGGTCCGGGGCGTGTCGTCCACCGGTGCGGCATCCCCAGACGAGGACCGTAACCCCATTTCCCGGTAATCTTCGCTGCGTGACTCGACGTCGACCGCGCCAGACCCGATGGCTGCCGTTCGCCGGCACCTCCCGCCCGTGGCCGGGGGCACACCCCGCGCCGGGGTCGCGATCCAGGATCGCGCCGCGCCGGGTTCTCACCGTTGTCGGCCTCGCGCTGTTCGCGGTGCCGGTGTTCGCGGTGAGCGCCTCGGCCGGGGAGATCGGAACCCCCTACAACCCCGATCCGCTCACGGCCGTGCAGTCATGGGCGATCTACGGCGGCACCATCGTCGGTGGGTTCGTCATCGCGATCCTGCTGGCCGCGTGGTCGAGCCGCAAGAGCGGGCCGGTGCGCTACCGCCCGGGGCAGCCCTGGGAGCACGACGAGATCTGGATCGGCTCCAAGCCGGAGGAGATCGAGGGCGAGCAGACGAAGACCGCCCTTCCCGGCGCGGGTGGTGCCAGTGGCAACTGGTGAGCCGTTCACCCACGAGCAGCTCGACCGGCTGAACCGGGCCCGGGAGCTTGCCGAGACGCGTACCGGCATCCACGTCAGCATCCGGATCGGCGCGGTGCGCGGCGACGTCCGGCTCGCCGCCGAGCGGATCCTCGCGAACCTCGTCAACGACGCGGGGCGGGATGCCGCCGTGCTGATCCTCGTCTCGCCCGGGCAGCGGTTCGTACGGATCGCCACGACCCCGGCCGCCAGGAAGCGGATCAGCGACTCGGCCACCGGGCTCGCCGCGTTGACGATGGCCTCCAGCTTCGCGCTGGGCGATCTGGTCGGCGGCCTGATCACCGGCATCCGCCAGCTCGCGGACGCGGCAGGTGGCGCGGGCGGCGCAGCCGCCGGGACCCTCCCCCCGACGCAGCCTTCGTTGGCGGTCAGCCCGACGCCCTGACCCCGCTGATCCCGGAGGAGCCGGCCCGGCCGGCTCCTCCCGGCCCGGCCGGCTCCGACCGGCCTGATGCGGGTACGCTACGCCGCCGCCTCGATGTCCTTCTTGCGTGCGGCCAGCGCCCGGACGAGCCCGTCGCGGCCTTCCAGCAGGGCCCGCCGCAGGGGCGGGACCGGGTTGTGCTCGGCCAGGTAGGCGTCGACCTTCGCCACCGTCTCCGGTTCGATCACCGACGCCGGGAACAGCATCTGGGTGATGGTGGAGGCCATGTCGAAGCTGCGGGTCTCCCAGATCCCAGCGATCTCGTCGAAGAAACGGTCCACGTAGGGCCGGGTCAGCTCGAGCTGGTCGGAGATCCAGAAACCGCCCATCGTCGCGGCGGCCAAGTGGTTCGACAGGGTGTCCGAGTCCATGACCGCCGACCAGGCTGCGGCCTTCGCCGCCGCGGTCGGCCGTGCCGCCCGCGCGGTCGCAGCTCGCTTCTCGCCGGTGGCGGTGCGGTCGCGGGCGAGCTCCGTGTCGATCTCGGCGTCGGCGTAAACGCCCCGGGCGACGAGTTGGGTCAGCAGGGTCCAGCGCAGCTCGGTGTCGAGCACGAGCCCCTCGATGACGTCGGTGCCCTCGAACAGCGCCCGGATCCGCGCCACCTGGTCGGCCTCCTCGGCCTGGGCGAAGGAGGTGGTGTAGACGAGCTGCAGGTCGCTGCCGGGGGCCGCGGCGCGCGCCAGCTCCTCGGCGCGTTCCGTCAGCGCGCGCAGCGCGGGCTTCCGGTTTGCCGGGTCGCCGTAGGTGTCGATCGTCAGGTCCGCCTTGGCCAGCAGCGACTGCACCACGCCGATGTCGTCCTCAGCGGTCACCCCGGACAGCACGAGCCGGACGTAGTCCCGGGCGGCGAGTTCGGCGTCGCGGGTCATGTCCCAGGCCGCCGCCCAGCACAGCGTCCGGGGCAGTGACTGGGAGATGGCGCCGATCGCCTCGACGAGCGTGGCCAGCGACCGCTCGTCGAGGCGCACCTTCGCGTACGTGAGGTCGTCGTCGTTGAGCAGGATCAGATCCGGCTGGCGGGCACCGACGAGCTTGGCGACCTCGGTGAGCTTGCCCGTCACGTCGAGCTCGACCCGTTCCCGCCGGACCAGCGCGCCGGTGGCGTCCCGATCGTAAAGGCCGATCGCGAGCCGGTGCGGGCGCAGCGTGCGCGAGGCGGTCGGCGGCGCCGACGCCGGCTCCTGCACCACGTCGAACGAGGTGAACAGGCCCGAGGAGTCGGTGAAGAAGCGCGGCCGCAGGGTGTTCGCGCCGGTGGTCTCCAGCCAGTCCGCGGACCAGGCGGTAAGGTTCCGCCCGCTGGCGTTCTCCAACTCGTCGAGCAGGTCGCGCAGCGACGTGTTCGCGTACTCGTAGCGGCGGAAGTACGCCCGCAGCCCGGCGAGGAACTCCTCTTGGCCGACCCAGGCCACGAGCTGCTTGAGCACCGAGGCGCCCTTGGCGTAGGTGATGCCGTCGAAGTTCGTCCGTACCGCGTCCATGTCCGGGGCGTCGGCGACGATCGGGTGCGTGGAGGAGAGCTGGTCCTGGCGGTAGGCCCAGCCCTTCTCCGCGTTGGCGAAGGTCGTCCAGCCGTTGGTGAAGCGGGTCGCGTTCACCTGGGCGAGGACCGACATGTAGGTGGCGAACGACTCGTTCAGCCACAGGTCGTCCCACCAGCGCATGGTGACCAGGTCACCGAACCACATGTGCGCCATCTCGTGCAGGATCGTCTCGGCGCGCCGCTCGCGGCGGGCCTCGGTCACCTTCGCCCGGAAGACATACTCCTCCAGGAAGGTCACGCAGCCGGCGTTCTCCATCGCCCCGGCGTTGAACTCGGGCACGAACAACTGGTCGTACTTGCCGAACGGGTACCGGTAGTCGAACACCCGGTGGTAGAAGTCGAACCCGGCTTTGGTGATCTCGAAGAGCTCGGCGGGGTCGAGGAACTCGGCCAGCGATCGGCGGCAGTAGAGGCCCAGGTCGATGCCGTCGTGGTGGTCGCGGACCTCGTGGTACGGGCCGGCGACGAGCGCGGTGATGTACGTCGACATCACCGGGGTGGTCAGGAAGCGGATGGTGCGCACCCCGATCGCGGCCTCCGCCACCGCGGCGACCGCGCTGTTGGAGATCGCCTTCCAGTCCGCCGGGACGGTGACCGTGAGGGTGAACGTCGCCTTGAGGTCGGGCTGGTCGAAGCAGGCGTACATCCGGTGCGCGTCGTACGTCTCGAACTGGGTGTAGAGGTAAACGGCCTCGTCCACCGGGTCGACGAAGCGGTGCAGGCCTTCACCGGTGCGGGAGTAGACGCCGTCCGCCACCACCGTGAGCCGGTTCGACTCCGCGAGGTTATCGAGCCGGATCCGCTCGCCGTCGAACACCGCGGCGGGGTCGAGCGGCGCTCCGTTGAGAACGACCTCGTCGACCTTCGCGGCGGCGAGCTCGATGAACGTCGACGCCCCAGGCTCGACGCAGGTGAAGATGACCGCGGTTGACGTGCGGAAGGTCTCGTGGCCGGTCGTCAGGTCGAGTTCGACGTCATAGGAGGCAACGTTGAGCAGGCGGGCGCGCTCGCGCGCCTCGTCGCGGGTGAGGTTGTTGGGCACCCGGTTCCTTTCGGACGGCACGGACTTGCAGGACTGCACACGGTCATCACCGTGTTCCCAGTCTCCCACGCCGATGAGGGGAACGGTCGCCGCCGGGGGACGTGGTGGTCGGGGACGTGGTGGTCGGGCCGTCGGCCGTGGTACCGGTGCCGGAGATGGTGGATTGTGGTGATTGGCGCGGGGTGCCCGCTCTCGCTGGTCGCCGATGCGGCACGATGGCGACATCTTCCGCGTGACCAGCCTGCGGGAGGATCGGGATGTCCGCGCGGTCGCGGGAAGGCAGGAAGAGGGCAGGACAGGAAGGGAGCCGCCGGTGAGACGGGTGGCGGGGCTCGGTCGCGTCCCCGGGCGCCCTCACCGGGCTCGCCGGGCCTCAGCCGTTCCGGCCGGCGGTGGGTCGTCCACCGCGCCGATGCCCACCGCGCCGATGCCCGAGGCGGCGGCATCCGAGCCACCAGGCGGGCCGCGGGCCGCCGGCGGGGGGGAGTCCCCGGCTCGGCGGGCCGACTATCACATCCCGGTCGCGCTGCGGGTCTCGGCGGGCTGGTCGTGGCGTCTGATCGTCACGGGCGCGGCCATCTACATCCTGCTGATGGTCGTGGGACGGGTCCGGATCGTGGTGATTCCGCTCATCGCCGGGCTGCTCATCGCCGCTCTCATCCATCCGCTCGCGCACCGGCTGCAGCGGCTCGGTATGAACCGGCTGGGCGCTGCCTTCACCGCGTTGTTCGTGTTCTTCGCGGTGTTCGTGGGTGCCGGGGTGGCGGTGGGCTTCAACGCAGCGAACGAGATCCCCACGGTCAGCGATCAGGTCAGCGAGGGCGTCGAGCAGATCCGCGGCTATCTGAGAAACGGTCCGCTCCACCTGTCACAGAGCCAGATCGACAATCTGGTCGACGACATCCGCAAGAGCCTGGCGAACAACCGGGGGCGCCTGGTCTCCGGGGTGATCTCCGGCGCCTCGGTGGCCGCCGAGGTGCTCACCGGCCTGCTCGTCACCCTGTTCTCGACCTTCTTCTTCCTGTACGACGGGGATCGTATCTGGAACTGGATCGTCACCCGCTTCCCGGACGGAGCGGAGGAGCGGGTGCGTGGCGCCGGTCGGGAGGCGTGGAACACGTTGACCGGCTACATTCGTGGGACGGTCTTTGTCGCGGCGGTCGACGCGATCGGTATCACCATCGGCCTGGTCGGCGTGGGTGTCCCGCTCGTCGCGCCGCTGGCCCTGCTGACGTTCTTCGGCGGGTTCGTCCCGATTGTCGGGGCGACGGTGGCCGGCGCCGCGGCGGTACTGGTGACCCTGGTCTCGAATGGCGTGCCGGATGCGTTGATCATTCTGGGTGTCGTGTTGGCCGTGCAGCAGGTCGAGGGGCACCTGTTGCAGCCGCTGGTCATGCGGCGGGCGGTGCGGTTGCATCCGCTCGCGATTGTCATCGCGCTGTCGGCCGGTGGCGTGTTGGCCGGCATCCCCGGTGCCATCGCCGCCGTTCCGTTCGCTGCCATGGTGAACAGGGTCGCCGGTTATCTCGCCGTGAGCGGGAAGTGACCACCACCCCGACGGGTTGATCCCGGTCGAACGGTGCCGTCGACCGAGGAGACCACATGAGCGCCGAAACTCTCGACACCCCCGCGGCCACGTTCGTACCCACACCCACACCCACACCCACGTCCGTACCCTTGCCCGCGGACGCGACCGAAGCGGTCTTCTGGGACGGAGTTCTGCTCGTCGCTGCTACCCCCGGCTTCCACGAGCTCAAACGGACCTGGGACCAGGACCCGATCCTCACGTGATCGGGCATGATGACACATCATGCGTGTCCATCTGGGATCTGACCATGCGGGCTTCCACCTGAAGGAGGCGCTCGCCGAGCGTCTGGTGGAGCTGGGCCACGCGCCCGTCGACCATGGTCCTGTCGAGTACGACCCCGACGATGACTACCCTCCGTTCGTCCTCGCCGCCGCCGCCGCCACCGCTGTCGAACCGGGCAGCATGGGCATCGTCATCGGGGGATCGGGCAACGGGGAGGCCATCGCGGCGAACAAGGTCGCCGGGGTGCGCGCGGCCCTGGCATGGAGCGAGCAGACGGCGACGCTGGCCCGCCAGCACAACGATGCCAACGTGCTGAGCCTCGGCGCGCGCATGTACACCGTCACGGCGGCCCTGACGTTCGCCGAGGTCTTCCTCACCACGCCGTTCAGCGGGGAGCAACGACACGTGCGGCGGCTTCGGATGCTCTCGGCCTACGAGCGGACCGGGGACGTACCGTCGGTGCCCGGGTCGGCCTCGTCGGCTTCCTGAGACCTGTTCTTCGAGGACCCGGTCTCGGCAGGGCCGCTCTCATGCGGTCCGGCGGATCCGCGGTCGGAGCGTCGGCGGGTCCTGCGGGCACCCCGGCCGCGGCGGTCGGTCGTGGCGCTCTCGGCTCCGGCGCTGCTGGCTTCGGCACGACCGGCTCCGGCGCTGCTGGGGCCGCCGCGGCGGACCGGGTCGGTGGGGCTGGTCGACGGGGTCGCCGGTGCGGGGCGTGATCCGCGATGCAGTACCACCGATCGCTCGGCCTCGGCGAGGTCGGCGTCGGTGGGCCGGGCGGCGTCGCGGGCCCGCATCGCCGTTCTCGGGGGCAGCTTGCTGCGACCCGCATCGATGAGACCG
Source organism: Frankia sp. BMG5.23 (assembly GCF_000685765.2). NCBI lineage: Bacteria > Bacillati > Actinomycetota > Actinomycetes > Frankiales > Frankiaceae > Frankia > Frankia sp. BMG5.23. The sequence continues at coordinate 38,343 of NZ_JDWE01000017.1, read as the reverse complement.
CGCAGCTGCGCGTCCGCCTCGCCCGCCCTGGCCGCATGCGACCGGGCCCGACCTGCGCGCTCGGGTCGTGGCATGGCTCCTCCATCCGCCCTGGCCGGAACCCTTGGTGGATCATCCCAGAAGCGGGCCGCTCGGGGAGGCCTCGTGACGCGGGTGGACGTCGGAAATCCGCCGGTGCGCGGTTATCCCCCGCGACAGGTTGATCTCCATCCTTCCATTTCCGAAGGTCTCCGGAAGTTCACCGTCCCGGGTGCTACCGGCGGGTCGCCCGACAGCGACAGCCCGACCGTTTCCGGTCCGGTCCGGTCGACGCCGGGCCCCGGAATCGTCGTGGCGTCGCCGATCCACGGTTCGCAAATCCGTACCCGGTGTCGGCGGTTGGTCCCCCGCCGGCCCGCCTGCCGCGTTTTTCTGCTCCGCAGCGTGCACGCCCGCGGGCGCCGGGTCGCCGCACCGCGACCTGGCCGACCGTCCGATCCAGGATGATCCGAGGCGCTCCGGGGGATCGGCCACCCCCTGTCCGAGCTGTTCTGCCTCATCCGTATGCTACACATCGCCAGATGAACGTCTGATAGTCCAACGTACGCTCAATAGATGTCCACCTGTACTCAAGAGATGCCCATTGTGTCACATTGCCAGTAAATGAAACAAAAGGAAACTCTAGCATGCATACTTTGCCGCGTTTCGGTAGAACGCCTAAAACTGTTTGCTGATCTCGATCGGCCGTCACCAACCGCTGCGCCTCGGTGGCTTCAGTCATCGGCTCCGTCGTCGCGGCCTAGGAGTGAGTCTTGGACCGCGTGCCTGTGAGCGTTGTCATCCCCGCCTACAACGAGGCGATGCGCCTGCCCGGCTCGCTACCCCCGCTGATCTCGGTCATGCACAGGATCCCCGGTGCCGAGGTGATTGTGGTTGACGACGGCAGTACGGACGGCACCGCTGCGATCGCCGAGGAGTTGCTCGCGGATCTGCCCGGTGGTCGGGTCCTGCGGCTGCCGTGGAACTCGGGCAAGGGCGCCGCGGTCCGCATGGGGGTGTCGGCCGCGCACGGTGAGTCGATCGCCTTCCTGGACGCCGACGGCGCCTCCGACGTCAATGATCTTCCTCTGCTCCTCGCCGCGCTGGAGCACGCCGAAGTGGCGCTCGGATCGCGCCGGGTTGGGGCGGGTGCGGTCCGCAGCAGTGGCCGGCGGGTCGGCAGCTGGGCCTTCAACCAGATCACCCGGTCCCTGACCAGCCTGGACGTCGCCGACACCCAATGCGGGTTCAAGGCTTTCCGCGGCCCCGAGGCCAAGCTGCTGTTCAGCCTTGCGCGCTCCTCCGGATTTGGCTTCGACGTGGAGGTGCTCTCGATCGCCCGGTCGATCGGCTACCGGATCGCCGAGGTCCCGGTCCGATGGGCGGAGATACCCGGTGGCACGTTCCGGGTGACCCGGCACACCCCCGCGATGCTCGTCGACGTGATGCGCGCCCGGCGGTACCTGAACCGCTCCGCTCCCGGCCTCGTAGTGACGCGTCCCACGGTGCAGTCGCCCGCCGCCGCGGCAGCGCCGGTTCGTCCGGGCGACGGGGCGTCCCCCGCCGCGCAGGTCCGAGTCCCGCCTTCTGCCGTGAGCGTCCCGGCCCCCGCGGAACCGGTGACCGCCGGGCCGCCGCCCGCCGTCCTCACGGCGGCCGTGGGGGGCGTCGAGAAGCCCCTGCGCCTGCCCGCGGACCTGGGTGGTGTGACTCCGCTGCCTCGGAAGGCTGTATGAAGGTCCGGCGAACCGGACCCCATCCTTATCCTTTGGAGTAAGCGATCCCTTCCCCCGCCGCCGGCACCCCCACGACGGCGCAGGGCCTCGGCGCGCCGTCACCCGCCCCGGCCGTCGCAGCCCCGGCCGTCGCCGCGTCGCCGCGTCGCCGCGACACGCGGACGTCACGGCGGCCCCTGTTCGGCATGGCCGCCGGCTTTATGGTGCTCTTTCTGCTCCAGGCCCCCGGCAACCTGACCGCCGACACCAAGCTGGACGTCCCCCTTGACCCGTGGGGCTTCATGGGGCGGGCCACCCACCTGTGGAACTCCCTCGCCGAGTTCGGCTACCTGCCCAACCAGTACGTCGGCTACCTGTTCCCGATGGGACCGTTCTTCGGTGCCGGTGACCTGCTCGGGATACCCGCCTGGGTCACCCAGCGGCTGTGGATCGCGCTGCTCCTCACCGTCTCCGCCTGGGGGGTCGTGCGGCTGGCCGAGGCCCTGCGGCTCGGCGTACCGCGCACCCGGGTGCTGGCCGGACTCGCCTACACCCTGTCCCCGATGTTCCTCGGCAAGATCGGGGCGACTTCCGTGGCGCTCGCGGGCGCCGCCATGCTCCCGTGGATCACCCTGCCGCTCATCCTCGCGCTGCGTCCGGACGGCGCCTTCGGCGCCGACACCGGTACGGCCGCCACCACCAGTACCACGGCCGTCGATGATGTCGATGCCGCTGACGATCCCGCCCTGGACCCGGGCCGGCGGCTGTCCCCGCGACGGGCGGCTGCCCTGTCCGGACTCGCCATCCTGGGCACCGGCGGAATCAACGCGACGGTCACGCTGTGCGTCCTGCTCTGTCCGGCGGCGGTCCTTGTGTTCGCCGGCGGCACCCGCCGGGCCTGGGCGCTGCGGGCCTGGTGGGTCGTCGCCGTCATCCTCGCCTCGGCCTGGTGGCTGCTGGCGCTGATGGTGCAGGGCCGCTACGGGCTGAACTTCCTCGCGTTCACCGAGACCGCCCAGACGACCACGGCGACGACGTCGGTGGCGGAAGCCCTGCGCGGCGCGACGGACTGGCTGGCGTATGTCCAGTTACCCAGGCCCTGGCTGCCGGCCGCCACCGAGTACGTGTCCCGGCCGGTGCCTATCATCGGATCGGCAGCCGTGGCGGCGATCGGGCTGTGGGGGCTGTCCCGGGCCGATCTGCCCGCCCGCCGGTTCCTGCTGGTGACGTTGGCCGCCGGCACGGTCTCGGTGGCTGCGGCCTATCCGGGGCATCCGGGCAGCCCGCTGGCGGGCGTGGTGCGGGACCTGCTCGGTGACCAGCTGGGCTTTCTGCGCAACGTCTACAAGTTCCAGCCGGTGGTGCGCCTGCCGATAGCCCTGGGGATCGCGCACGCCCTGACGGTCCGACCTGTCAGTCTCACCGCCCGTGTGCGGAGATGGACGACCCGCGGGGCTTCCCGCCGGCACGGCAGGACCGCGGACATGATCGTGACCGTCGCGGTGAACGTCCCCGTCGTGCTGACCGTGGCCGCGCTGGTCTGCGGCATGACGCCAGCGCTCGCCGGCAGGGCGCTGCAGCCCCGGCCGTTCGCCCGGGTGCCCGACTACTGGGTGGCCGCCGCGGACTGGCTGGCCGCCCATCCCCAGGACGGCCGGGCACTGGTGCTGCCCGGCTCGCCGTTCGCCGAGTACGAGTGGGGCCGGCCGCTCGACGAGCCGCTGCAGTGGCTGGCCCGCACGCCGTGGGGGGTCCGCGGCCTGATCCCGCTCGGTGGCACGGGCGTGACCCGGCTGATGGACGGCATCGAGCACCAGCTCGCCACCGGGTCCGCCGCGGGCCTCGCCCCGGCGCTGGCCCGGGCCGGGATCGGCCAGATCCTGCTCCGCAACGACCTGGAACAGAAGAACTGGGACGTCCCCCCGTCCACCGACGAGCTCCACCGGGCGTTGCGTTCCTCCGGTCTCACCCTGACCGCCGCGTTTGGCCCGCAGGTGCCGGCGCGCGCCTCGGCGAAGGAGAGGCTCGTCCCGGAGCTGCGTAACCCGACCGCGCGGGTACCCGCGCTGGAGGTCTGGACCGTCCCGGGCGGCGCGAAGCTTGTCGGCTCCTACCCGGCGGACACCGCCGTCGTCGTCTCCGGCGGCCCCGAGGCGACGGTGCAGCTCGCCGGGCAGGGCCTGCTGAGCAGCGACCGGGCCGCCGTGCTCGCCGCGGACCTCGCCGCGGATCGCACCGATCCGTCCGCCGCCGTGGCGTCTTCGACGAGCCCGGCGGCGATCAAGGTTGCGCCGGGGGAGGTGATCGGCCCGACGACCGCCTGGGTCGACACGGACACCCTGACCCGGCGCGACAGCACCTTCGGACTCGTCCACGACGCCGCTTCGTACCTCCTCGGGCCCACCGGCACCGCGGTCGGCAAGACGGGGGAGCCCCACCAGTGGGCCGAGGCCGACGTCGCCGGCCACCAGACGGTCGCGGGCTACGTCGGCGGCATGTCCGTCACCGCGTCCTCCTACGGCTACGACCTACTCGCCGCGCCGGACCTCGCGCCACCGGCGGCCGTCGACGGCTTCGCCGCGACCGCGTGGACGGCACAGCGCACGAAGGGCACGACGTCGGCCGGGCAGTGGATCCAGCTCGATGCCGGCCGGCGGATGACCGTGCCCTACCTCGACGTGCGGCTGCTGTCCGAGGGTTCGTGGCGGCCGGCCGTCGAGGCGCTGCGGGTGTCCAGCGAGGCGGGCTCGGTGGTCACCGAGGTGCGTCCGGTGGAGGACATCCAGCGCCTCGCCGTCCCAGCGGGGCCGAGCCGCTGGTACCGCATCACGTTCGCGCGGGTCGGCCAGGAGACCGACGACACCCTCGGCGCCGGTATTCGGGAGATCACCATCCCCGGGGTCACCTTCCGCCACTACGCGCAGCTCCCCACCGACGTGGCCCGGCGCTTCGCCGCGCCGGACGGGGGGCTGGTCGCCTTCTCGATGGCCCGGGAGCGGGTCGACCCGGCACAGCCGTTCGGCGGCTCGGAGGAGCTGGCGCTGTCCCGGCGCTTCGAGGTGCCCCGGGACATGACCTTCACGATGAGCGGCTCGGCGAGCTTCATCCCCCCGCCGCGGGGGACACCCCCAGCGGGTGACACTCCGTTGCTGGTCGACTGCGGCCAGGGCCCCACCCTGGTCGTCGACGGGACCCGTTACCCCCTGCGGATCTCCGGCCGGGACAGCGACGTCACCTCGGTGCGGCCGGTGCGGGTGTCGCTGTGCACCGACGGCGGCACGCTGCGGCTCTCGGCGGGGCCGCACCTGCTCGGCGTCGACCAGGGAGCGACCTCCATCCTCGTCGACGCGATCGCGCTGGTCGGATCGGGCGCCCAGGTGAGCGCGGCCACGCCGCGGGCGACGACGGTGCACGAGTGGACAGCGGAGCACCGGACGGTCCAGATCGGCGCCGGTGACCGCGCCTTCCTCGCCGTCCGGGAGAACGCCAACTCCTCGTGGACGGCGAAGCTGAACGGCGTGGCGTTGACCCCGCTGCGCCTCGACGGCTGGCAGCAGGGCTGGATCGTCCCGGCCGGCACCGGCGGCACGATCGTCATCGACAACGCGCCCGGTGCGGAATACCGCCGCAACCTCGTGGTGGGGCTGTTGCTGGTCGTGGTGCTGGTCGTGCTCGCCGTGCTGCCCGCCCGGTTCCGGCTACGGCCACGATCCGACGAGAACGGCTATCCGGCGCTGCTGAGGCCGCGCCGGCTGGGCCGGCTGGGCCGGGCGACGGTGTCCCCGCCGGTGGCCGGTGCGGGGTGGACGGTGCTCGCCATGCTGGCGGTGGCGCTGGTGGCGGGCCCGGTGGCGCTGGCCGTACCGGTGTTCGTCCTGGTCGGTCGGCGCTGGCCCGCGGCGGGGGGCCGCTGCGCCGCGGTCGCCATGATTGGCGCGGGAATCGGGGTGGCGGCGCAGCCCGGCAGCCAGCCCGGATCCGGGCAGGGGGCGTTCGGGCCGCTGGTCCAGGTGTTCGGCGCCTTGGCCTTGGCGGCGGTGCTGGCCGCGTTGGCCGGGCGGGCCTGGGACCGTCCCGCCGGCTCGGGCGCCGGCGCCCACTTCGGCGCCCGAGCCGGGTCCGATGTCGGGCATAGGACTCGCAATCCCTATACCGACAGCAAGGGACTCGGTTAGCGTTTTCGTGGCGCCGATTGTTCGGACGTCGTCCACCGTCTGTTCCTGAGGGAGACATCCGGTCATGATCACAGCCAGGCGTGCCGTGCGTGGAGTCCGCGTGGATGCTCTACGGCCGATCGGGGCCTCGCGCCCGGCCTGGGCCGATGCGGTGGGCGGGGATGGCGGCGTCGGCGGCACGCCGTCGGTCCTGGGCGACGGGGAGTTGGTGGAGCAGCTGGCGCGGGCGATCCACGACCGCTATCTGGAGCATGAGCTCGGTAAACGGCACGCGGCTGGATCGAGGCCCGGACTGCGGCCCTGGGCGGAGCTCTCCGAGGCGCTGCGGGAAGCCAACCGTGATCAGGCGGTTCATTACGAGACGGTGCTGCGTAACCGTGGCTGGGTGTGCACACCGGCCGAGCAGGACGTCGATCCGGCTGTCGATCCGTTTTCGCTGTCCGCCGCCGAGGTCGAGGAGCTCGCCCGGGCCGAGCACGACCGGTGGCGGCAGCACAAGGAGCGGCAGGGTTACTCCTACGGTCCGGTGCGCGAGGACCTCGGCCCGGACAAGCGTCACCCGTCGATGGTGGACTGGGAGGAGCTGACCGAAGAGGACCGTGATCGGGACCGCGACGCGATCCGGAACATGCCGGCCGTTCTGGCCCGGGCCGATCTGTGCATCACCCGGCGACCCGCGGCCGAGGCGGCTATCCGGTGAGCGGCTGACGGCCGCGACGATCGTCGGCGCATTGCCGCTGTCCGCCGATGACCCCGAAGACCTCCGCAGCCTGAGCGCACCGGTCACCTTATTTTCGTGTCAGCCCCCTGGGTACCGTCCCGATCAACGGTCACCTGGTTTTCCCGCTAGCTCCGTGGAAAGCATGTTCGAGGCTGCTCGTCGCGCTCCGGCCTTCGCCTGATCGCCCCGGTTGTCGGTCGGGATCGGACCGGGACCCGGATCCGGGGGAGATGCCGCCAGGTCACGGCTGGCCGCGAACAGCAGGTCCTCGCCGGTCGCCGGGCGTAGCCGCAGGTCGGCGAGCGCGCCGACCCCGACTCCGGCCCGGGTCAGGGCGGTGCGTGCGGCGGCGGGGCCGGCGCCGTAGAGGAGCGCGATCATCTCCGGGCCGGTCGGATCCGGCCGGTACACCAGGTCCGTGCGGCGCAACGCCGGGCGGGAGGTGCCGACCGGCAGGGTGAAACGGGCGTGCGTGAGGTCATCGTCCCGGCGCCGGCGCTCCAGGCCCCGATCCGGTCCCCGACCCCGCTGCGGCGCGCGGCCTTGTTCTCCTGCTTCGGCCCGCTTCGCCGCCGGGTCGGCCAGTCGGTCGATCTCGGCGGTGACCACCCGGGCCAGCAGTTCGGCGCTGGCGTCCCAGGTGAACCCGGCCGCCCAGGCGCGGGCCGCCGCGCGCAGCTCGGCCGCCGCGGGCGGCTCGGCCAGTAGCCTTAGCGCCGCGTCGAGGGTCTTCTCCAGCGGCTCGCCCTCGTCGACCAGCCATCCCGTAGTCCCGTCCCGGACCGCGTCGCGCAGCCCCGGGACCCGGAACGCCACCGCGGGCACCCCGAGGGCAGCGGCCTCCAGGACCGACAGCCCCCAGCCCTCACCATGCGAGGGGTTGACTGTCAGCCAGGCCGAGGAAAGCAGCCGGTCGCGGGTGGCGGCATCGGTGTAGCCGTGCCAGCGCACGGCGTCACCGTCCCGGTCGGTCGTGCCTCCCGAGCCCGGAGCCGCCCCCGGGTCGGTAGTGGTCACCGCACCGGTAGTGGTCAGCCCGAGGGCGACCGCGCGGGCGGTCAGCCGTTCGCGGTCCGGGCCGTCGCCGACGATGTGGACGGTGAGCCCGGGATGCGCCCCGACCAGCGCGGGCAGCGCGTCGAGGAGCAGGTGGAGCCGCTTGTGCGGCACGAGCCGGCCGACGCACACGATGGTGGGTGCCGTCGCGGGGCCGCCATCCGAGCCTGCGGGCCCACCGCCAGCCGGGCCCGTGAACGTAGTGGCCCCGGCGGCCCCGGCGGCCCCGGCGGCCCCGGCGGCCCCGGCGGCCGAGGTGGTCACCCCGTTGGGGACCAGGAAGCGCGGGCCGGGCAGGCCGAGGATGTCACGGGCCTCGGCGCGGGTCGAGGGGGAGACGACCACCACCGGCCGGCGCCGGTAGACCCACCGGCTGCCCGGCGCCTCCAGCAGTTGCCCCACCCGGGCGACCGGCCCGGGGAAGTACAACGGAAACTGTTTCTGATGAACGTGGTGGAGCACCTGCACGACGGGGGTGCTCGCCGGCAGCACCAGGGGGCTGAAGAACGGGATCCCGTTCTGGCAGTCGACGACGGCGTCGACGCGGTGCCCGGCCCGGCCCAGGCTGGCCAGCCGGGCGAGCACCGATGGATAGACGCCGAAGGTACCGCCCCCGCGGCGCACCTCGACGCCGCCAACGGACTCGGCGACGGGCGGACCAGGGCGTTCACCTTCCGTGGCCCGCGAGGTCAGCAGGGTGACCCGGGCACCGGCCGCGGCGAACCGCTCGGCGATCGACTGGCAGAACAACTCCGCCCCGCCGGCCTGCGGATGCTCCCGGTCCCGCCAGTTGAGGAACACCACGTGCCGGCCGGCGAGGGTGGGCAGGTACCGGCGCTCCCGGGACCCTCCGAGGTGTGTCGATCCTCCCGGGGGCGTCACGCTGGGACTTCCCGTCACCGGTGGCATTCCTTCCATTTCGTTCCGCTCGCCAGGGCTTACCATGTTCGTCTGCAAGGTTCGCCTGCAACCTACCGATGTCGGAAAATCGTCGACCACCTACCATGGCCGGTGTTCCGCTGTGGGTGATTTCGACGTGTCCCGTTCCCGGTGGGGAGACTGATGGCGAAGCCCTCGCGTGAGGCTGTGACGGGCCTGCTGGCCGGTCCGGCAGCACTGGCCGTCGCCGGCATGCTCGTCAACGGGTGCAACCTGCTGATGAACCTGATCGTCGCCCGGTCGCTGGACCCGGACTCCTACGGCGCCGTGTCGGTGCAGGTCAGCATCTTCCTGATCCTCTCGGTCGCGGGTAACGCGCTGCTGATCGCCGTGGTGCAGCACGAGACGTCCGGCCCGGGGGGCACCCGGCGCGAGCAGTGGTCCTGGATCCGGCGGCTGCGGGGCGCCTGCGGCGTCGGCATCGCGATCTCCGCGATCGTCGCGGTGGTGCTGTGCCGGCCGGTGGCCGCGCTGATGTCCTATCCGCATCCGCTCGCGATCGCCGAGGCGACCATCGGTGCCGCGCTGTGGACGCTGCTGTGCGTCGAACGCGGCCTGCTGCAGGCCAGGGGGGCCTATCCGCGTCTCGCCGTCAACTTCGTGGTCGAGGGCTTCGTCCGGATCGGCCTGGTGATCGTGCTCGTGCTGGGCGGGCTCGGGGTGAACGGCGCGGGCCTGGGCATCGTGCTCGGCGTCGTCGTCGGCGCCGAGCACGCCCGGTGGGCCGTCACGCGCACCCCGCGGCTGCCGCGCCCGCCCGCGTCCCAGCGCGGGGCGCCCGCGTCCCAGCGCGGGGCGCCCGTGTCCCAGCGCGGGGCGCCCGTGCTGCCTGACGACGGCACACCGCCGGCCACCGGGCCGATTCCGCTGCCGATCCCGGCGCCACGCGCCAGCGCCCGGCAGAGCGTCATTGCCGACACCACCGTCGCCCTCGGCGCGCTGATCCCCCTCGCCCTGCTGCAGAACATGGACGTCGTCATCGTCGGCTGGCTGGGCTCCTCCGGGGTCGGCGGCTACGCGGCGATCTCGACGGCCTGCAAGGTACCGGTCTTCATCGGGCTGGCGGTCGCGAACTTCCTGCTGCCCGAGGCGGCACGACGGCGCAAGGAGGGACGCCCCGCCGGGGGCACGTTGGTCGTGGCGCTGGTCTTCGTCGTCGCTCCCGGGCTCTTCCTTGCCGGGCTCGGTCTGTTCGCGGCGAAGTGGTTGATCGGACTCGTCTTCGGGGCGCATCTCACCGCCGCCGCCTCCGCGCTGTCGGTGCTCGCGCTGAGCATGACCCTGCTGGCCGTCACCCTGATGTTCACCACGTACCTGCTCGGCGCCGGGGTGCGCCGGGTCGTCGGCGTGCTCGCCGTCGCCACGGTGGCGACGGCTGGGGCGCTTGTCTCGGCCGGCGGCGGATCGATGGCCACGGCCACCGCCGCGCTCGCCGCCGAGTCGGTGACCGCACTCGCGGTCGGCCTGCTCGTGGTCCAGCTGCATCACGCCGACCGCCGGGTGGCGCGGGTCGCCGAGACGCACCGGCGGCCGGCGGGGGATATGGGGCTACCCAACCCCCAACCCGGCGAGGGGGTCCCGGCCCGGGTGTGAGGAGCTCCTCTGCCCGACGAGTCCCAGCCCACCCCGCGCGGAGAGGCCACCGCTGATGCCAGCCCAGACCCGTCCGAACGCGGACGGCGGTGAGCCCGGTTCTCCCGTTTCTCCCGGGTCGTCGGGGTCGGTGCGTTCGCCGCTCGCCGTCACTCGCCGCCGCCTGCTTGCGACGGCCGTGGGCCTCGGCGCGACATCCGCCGGTGCCCTCGTCGCCGCGCGCCTGCTCTCCTCGTCCTCGGGTCCGACATCCTCCGGTGACCTGCCGCTGAGCCGACCCTCGGCACCAGTCGGCGGGGTCACCGTGGGGCCGTCGATGCCGGCCGGGGCGGTGGCGGGCCTGCCCGGGAATCTGCTGACCATTTACGGCGCACCCGGCACCTTCGGAAACCTCGACGACCGGTCGGCCATCGAGATTGCCGGGGTGCCGGGCTGGGGCTTCGGCCCCGGTCAGGCCGCCTTTCTGTCCGCGGTCGCCGCGGACGGCACCGTCTTCCTCGCGACGACTCCGTTCACCGACGACCAGGCGAAACTGACCGGCACGGGCATGGAGATAGAGATCTTCGAGCCGGCCGCCGAACGGTTCACCCGCCTGGTGATCCCCTCAACGAAGGGCCGGACAAGCCTGCCCCGGGCCGACCCGAACTACCATGGTGTGGGCGGCGGGGACATCTCGGACGTGATCGTCGTGCCCGGTCCGGACGGCACCGAGCGGGTGGTCTTCGTCTCGCTGATGCCCTTCTTCGGCTGGAACACCTCCATCGATGGCGAGTTGCCGAGCATCGGTCAGCTCCGGCGGGATTCCCCGGGCGGACGGTGGGCCTACGACCGGACGGCGTCCAGGACGGCGGCCCAGCTCGCCGGGACCGCCCCGCCGCACGTGGCGGCGCTGGCCTTCCCGGTGCTCGCGCCGCTGGAGCCGCGCTCACCGCGCGGGCCGTCCTCGATCGCCCGGCTGCCCCGCAGCGGGCACCTGGTCATCGCCCAGTACCTGGGGACCGGGGTCGGCGGCACCGACAACGGCGCCCTGCTCGTCGTCGACCTTGCCGGCCGGGTGCGGGCGCACTGGCAGTACCCGCAGGTCCGCCCGCTGGGCCTCGAACTGGTCGTGAACCCGCGGGAGGTCGTCGCCGATCCCACCAGCGAACCCGATGACGAACGGTTCGTGCTGATCAGCGACGTGCGCGGGCTGGACTTCCGGGCCCAGCCCTTCCCCGTGCAGGAGTTCTCCTACTCGGCGTCGCGGGGCACCATCAGCCCGAAGAGCACGGCGGTGCGCGCCGTTCAGGACGGCTCCCGGATGGAGTCGGCCGTGTTCGGCGCGGACGGCACCCTGTATGTGGCCCGCACCAAGGCCGACGGGCTGCGGGCGGAGACCCTCGCCGTCTACCCGAAGATCGATGGGGAGCGCGGCCTGGTGACCCGGGCCCCCGCCACGGGCAACTGGCCGGTCGACACCTGGGGCATCGCCAACCGCCCCGACTACCTGGTCGCGGGCACCGACCGGGGTGGGCTGGTGCGCAGCATCACCCTCGATCCGGCCACCGGCGCGGTGCTGCTCGCCGGGCTCGACGGCCTGGTGCAGGTCGTGCGGCCGGCGGGGCGCGGCACGCGGATGACCTTCCGCACCGACCGGCCGATCGACGTGGGGCTGAGCAGGCTGCGGGGCCCCGCGACCCGGTATGTCGGGGTGCGCCGCGGCGCGGTCGACGCCCGCCGTCGCAGCCTGTGGCTCCCGGTGAACCAGCTGCTGCTCGACGGCCTGCCCTGGCCGTACCCCCCGTTCAAGCTCGATCAGTGGTTGCTGCGCGTCAACCTGGATGTGCTGCTCGGTGACGGGTAGGTGACGGGCGGCCAGCGGGGGCCAGCGGGGGCCAGCGGCGTTCGGCGGGGCCTGCGGCGGCCGGCGATGCTTAGCCCCCGCCGGCGGCGGCGTGTAGCGGCAGCGCGAGCAGGTAGGGGTCGACGTGGGTGCCGAGGAAGCCGAGATGGCGGTAGAACGCCCGGCCGGGTTGCCGTATCGCGTGGGCGAGCAGGAGCGGCACTCCGACCATGCGATGGACGGTCAGCGACCGCATCACGGCGTCCCGCACGAGTTGGGCGCCGAGCCCGCGGCCCTGGTACCGGACATCGACCGCGAGCCGCCCCACGAACATCGCCGGAACGGGTTCGGTGGACCGGCGCGACCACCGGCGTGAACCGGGGATCCGTTCCAGGGCCGCGGTGGCCAGGCAGTAGTAGCCGGCGATCCGGGTACCGTCGACGATCACGAACGTGTTTGTCGTCCGGTCCTGCTGGTGTTCGAGGGCGTGGTGGCGCAGCCAGCCGTCGAGCAGGTCGTCACCGCTGTTGAAGGTGAGCCGGTCCGGGCCCTCGGACAGGGCCGCGGGCTTGGCGAGGGGCACTGCGTAGGATCCTTTCTTGGGGCCGCGTCGGACCGCGTCGGGATCGCCGGTCGACTGGTCGGCCGATCGGGAGGCGGGCAGAGGTGGCGGGGTACTCCGGCTACTCCTGCTGCTCCGAGCCCGGTTCCTCGTCGAGGAGCCGGCGCAGCCGGGGGGAGTCCGGCGGCGGCGCGTCGAGCAGCGCCTCGAGCTTGCTCCAGTCGGCATCCGGGACGCGGAACAGGCGGCGGTCGGCGAGAACCTCTCGCGCGTATCGCTTCATGGCCTCGGCGGCGAAGTCCTCAAGGGACAGGCCCTCACCCTCCGCGGCCGAGCGGATGATCTCGGCTTCATCCTCGGGTAGCCGTACCGCGAGTCTGTCGTCCCTGGCGGTGCTCATGCTGGCAGTCTGCCCTCCGGGTCTTCGGACCCGTTTCCCCGGGTCTCGCTCGCCGACGTGGGTACCACATCCATCGCGGCCGTGTCGCCCGGATACTCGAAGGCCGGCCGGAGCGCGGATCCGGTCGGGTGCCCGGCATCTCTTCGTACCAGATCTTCGTACCAGAGAGGTCCTACGCCCGTGGTGCTTTCGCCTGTCCCCACCGTCCCGCTCGCGCACGGTGCCCGGATGCCCAGGCTCGGGCTCGGAACCTGGCCGCTGAACGACCGGGAGGTCCAGGGGGTGGTGGAACAGGCGCTCGGGCTGGGCTACCGATTGATTGACACCGCGCACAACTACGGCAACGAGAAGGGAGTGGGCGCCGGACTACGCGCCGCCGGCGTGCCCCGCGAGGAGCTGTTCGTCACCACGAAGTTCAACAAACGCTCGCACAGCGTCCGCGGCGTGCGCAGGGCCGCCGTGGAGAGTACCCGCCGGATGGGGCTGGACTACCTCGATCTGCTCCTCATCCACTGGCCGAACCCGTGGCGGGATCGGTACGTCGAGGCCTGGAAGGGGCTCGTCGAGCTGTTGAAGGACGGCCAGGTGCGCGCGATCGGGGTGTCGAACTTCAAGACGACCCACCTCGACCGGCTGCTGGCCCAGACCGGTGTCGCGCCGGACGTGAACCAGATCCAGCTCGATCCCCGACTCGGCCGGTCCGCGATCCGCGCCTACCACGCGGAGCAGGGGATCGTGACGGAGGCGTGGAGCCCGCTGGGCGCCGGCACCGGGCTGCTCGACGAACCCGTGATCACGCGGATCGCCGCCGCGCACGAGCGCACCCCCGCGCAGGTCGCCCTGCGCTGGCACATCGAGCTGGGCATCGTGGTGGTGCCGAAGTCGGCCAGCCCCAGGCGCATGGCAGAGAACATCGACGTCTTCGACTTCACGCTTTCCGCTGAGGAGATTGCCGCGATCTCCGGACTGGACCGGGGCGCCGCGGGGGAGGCGGACGCCCTCGACTCCGACGTGTTCGGGCACTGAGCTCCGGGAGTTCGGGGTCCCTGGGAGCTCGGGGCAATCCTCTCGTTTCGTATCATTCATGATACGTACGATGTAAGCCTGCCACGTCTTCACCGGAGGGCGTCGCCCGTAGGGGCTCGGAGCGGTCCGGCAGCCTTGGTGGAGGAATCGTGGGGCGAAAGGCGGCGCCGTCCGCTCCGGGCGGGCACTACCACCACCTGGACGCGTTGCGCGCCGTCTTCATGCTGGGCGGCGTCTTCGTGCATGCCTCGACGCTCGGTGACGACCCGTTCTTCCACGGGATCGCCTACGCCTCCGGCCTCTTCCGGATGGCGGACTTCTTCCTGATCTCCGGGTTCCTCTCCGCGATGCTCGTCGGGAAGTATGGGCCGTCGCGCACCGTGCATCGCAGGCTCGCCAGCGTGGGAATCCCATTCCTGTGCACCCTGGTCCTGTTCAATCCCACCGCGCTCTGGTTGAGCTACAACTTCCACAACCCGGACGTCTCGTTCCTGGACTTCCTGCGTGGAAACATCGTCCCCGAGCCGGTGGGCGAGCTGCGCTGGCCTCTGCAGCTGTGGTTCCTCATGGTGCTGCTCGCCTACGCGCTGTGCACCCCGGCGGCCGTGAGCGTCATATCCCGCCTTGTGGCCAGCTCCCTCTACCGGCGGGCCACCACCGGTCGGCTGCGCGTCATGGCCACGATCATCTCACTCGTCATCGTGACCACCATCCTCATCCGCGGCGGGTACCGGGCCGCGGTGACTCCCGTCATCGGTTCCGATCCCCTCGACCTCCCGGTCGAGGAGACGCTGGACTTCCTGCCGTTCTTCCTCCTCGGCGTGCTCCTCTACCTGGATCGGCGGCGAATCCTGCCGTCCTTTCAGCGGCCCGCGCCGATCCTGCTCGCCGTGGCCGGCGTCCTGCTGCTGGCGGCCAATCAGGACTGGGGTGGAGTGCTGACCTCATCCACCGGTCTGGTGCTCAGCAGGACCCTCTTCACCATCGCGATCACCGCCACGCTCTTCGCCCTTGCCAGCCGGCTCGTCCCCGGTCCGCGGCCCGCCGTCCGCTACCTCTCCGACGCCTCCTACACGGTCTACCTCTTCCACTATTTCTGGATCTACGCCATCGCGACGCTGCTCTCGCTGGACCCGAGCCTCCGCTGGCCGCAGATGCTCCTGGTCACCGCCCTCACCTTCGGCGTGACCCTGGCCATCCACCATTTCGTCATCTTGCGGTCACCCTTCCTCCGCAAGATCTTCAACGGGAAATTCCCGGTCGACGGCCGCCGCGGCACCGGCCGGCCCGCGGCCGGGCCCCTGACCACAGCGGCCGGCACGGCGGACTCCGAGCTGACCCAGCCGCTGCGCTGGCTTCCCCGGGCCGAACAGCTCGACCCGGAACGGACCCAGCACCTGCGCTGGGCTCCCTGACGCAACCTTCCTTTATAACGCTCCCTTATAACGTTTCCTTATGAGGTCATGTCCCGGCGCCAGAAGAGGACGACGGCGACCAGCACCATCGCGGTGCAGTAGACCAGCCCGCGCAGCAGCGCGTCGGCGTAGGGCGTGGCGACGGCGAAGCCACCGGTGGCGATCGCCTCCATCAGCTGCACCGGCAGCCAGGCCCGGGCGGGACCGTAGATGCGCGTGACCAGCATCTCCACCGGCAGCGCGTAGGCGACCGCGACCGCGATCGCCGCGGCAGGCGCGCGGAAGACGATCGCGGCCAGGGCGCCGAGCGCGGCGTAGCCGAGCGATCCGGCGCACAGGTTGACAAAGCTCTTGCTCAGTTCGGCCAGCCCCGCCGCGCTGCTCCAGGCGGCCGTCGACACCCCCTTCAGCGGCGCGAGCGCGAAGGACAGCGCGACCGAAACCACGGTCGCCACGGCGATGACGAGGACCACGAACGCCGCCAGAGCCAGCAGTTTGCCGGCGAGAAGCCGGAGCCGGTGCGGCTGGGCGACGAGCTGGTTGCGCAGGGCCCCGTGCGCATGGTCGCCTGCGAGCGACGCGGCGACGACGGACAGGGCCACCACGCCGAGCAGGATGCTGACCGCCTGCACCCCCTGCGCGACGCCGTTCGCGGCGGACAGCCCGCTGGCCGTGACGGGGTCGCCATCGAAGTCGTTGTGCCCCACCGAGACGAAGGTCAGAACGGTGCCGAGCAGGGCCGAGGCGATGACCGCCCCCAGCGTCCCGAGCAGGAACCGGGTCCGCAACAGCGGCACCCATTCGGCGCGGAAAGCCGTGATCATGTGGCACCTCCACGGCTCTGGGCCGGGTCGAGCCCGGCTCCCACGGCGGGCACACTGCCGTCCGGGGTGCGACCGAAACGGACGAGGTCGCCGTCGATTTCGCCGGTGACGCGCAGGAAGGTCTCCTCCAGGTTCGGCCGATGGGTGCGCAGCGAGCGCAGGGTGATGCCGGCGCGCATCGCCAGTCGGTTGAGGTCCGCGGCCACTCCCTCGCGGGCGTGGGCGGTCACCACCGGATGGCGTTCGCCGACTCCCGCGTCGCACGACGGCCCGGGGCAGAGGTCGATCTCGACCCGAAGGCCGGTCTCACCGAGGAGCCCGGCCAGGCGGCGGGCGTCGTCGTCCCGCTCGGGCACCATGAGGATCCGGGGATCCTCGGCGGAGAGCAGGTCGGTGACGTGCCCCTGGAACAGCATCCGCCCGCCATTGATCATCACCAGATGATCGCAGATCTGCTCGACCTCGGTCAGTAGATGGCTCGACATGAAGACCGTCATGCCGCTGCTGGCCAGCTGACCCAGCAGCGCGCGGATCTCCCGGATGCCCGCCGGGTCGAGGCCGTTCGTCGGCTCGTCCAGGATGAGCAGGCTGGGATCGGGCAGCAGAGCGGCGGCGATGCCCAGGCGCTGCTTCATCCCGAGGGAGTAGGCGGTGAACCGGTCGTCGGCTCGCTCGGTCAGGCCCACCTGTGCGAGGACTTCCCCGACCCGCCGCGCGCGATCGGCGCGGCGCCGCCCGCCGATCCCACGCAGCAGGGCGAGCTGGTCCAGATTGCGCCGGCCGGACAGCCCGGGATGGAACGTCGGGCCCTCGATCATCGCCCCGACCCGGCCCAGGTAGCGGGCCGGATGGGAGATCGACGCGCCCAGCACGGACCCCTGGCCCGCCGTGGGGCGGATCAACCCCAGCAGCATGCGCAGCGTGCTGGACTTCCCGGCCCCGTTCGGGCCGACGAAACCGGACAGCGTCCCGCGCGGCACCTGGAGGTCGAGATGGTCCACCGCCACCCGGTCGCCGTACCGCTTGCCGAGCCCGTGGGTCCAGATTGCCGCCTCGGTCGGGCCCTCGGGCGATCGCCCGGCCAGCCGCGGGGGCCGCGCCGCGCCGCGGGGGCGACCAGCCACGTTCGATGCGTGCGTCGGTTCGGTGACCGAACCCGAAGTCATCGTCTGACAGCCTCCCAGATCATGCGTTCAACTCCCGAGATCGGTCGATCCGTTACCCTCCACCGTGACTCCGTCATCCACCGTGCTCTATGGGAGTCGTGCCCGCGGAGGCCGTCGTGGTCGACCACATGCGCGGCCGCTGGCGGGGTCGGCACCAGCACGGAGGCTGACCGAACTCCCGCGCCGACCGGCGGTACGCACTGGGCGCCGTCGGCACCGGGCACCGCAGCGGCCGGGCCAGTCCCCGGCTCGGGATCCGCCGAGCTCAGCAGGCCTAACGAGCGGACCACGGGCACCGTTCCAGCTCCCGGCACTCCGGAGCGCTCGGTGCCGTGGGAACCCGGAGGTTTCCGCCTCGTCCGAAAGAGTGACGACGTATCGTCATTTTCGCTCATTTCCGACATGTCATCAAACGATCATTGGCGAAAGTCCGGGGCCAGGGCAGGTCCGCGTCGTCGCCGAGGTTTGCGATCATCCGGCGCGGCACAGTCAGTGCGGCGCTCATCGTTCCAGCCGCGAGATGGGGTAGCTGTCGTACGAGCCCCCCGGGGGACCCCACACGTCACCCGACACAACCGGCGCCCGACGGCTGGACGACAATCTTCACATGGGTGAGACGGCTGGCCTTCGGCGTGGCATCCGGGTGCTGACGCTGCTCGCCAGCATCTCGATCATCGTGATGCTGGTGTTGGCCGTGGTCTCCGCCCTGCGGTCACGTCATGCCGCGACGGAGCGGAGCAGGCATCTGGACCCGGCTGCGACCACCACCGCGATGCTCCTGGCCGACTTTGTCGACCAGGAGAATGCTCTGCGTGGCTACATCATCACCCGGGACCGGGGTTTCCTGGTCCCCTACAACGAGTCCGCCAGGTCCATCCCGGTCCTGACGGCACGGCTGGACGCATTGCTGGCCGACTTCCCTGCGCTGCGCGCACAGCACGGGGAAGTCGGCCAGGCGTACCGGGACTGGCGTCGCGAGGTTGTCCAGCCGGAACTGGTCGCGATGGCGAGAGGAGACACCGCCACCGCCCAGGATATCGTGCGCACCAAAGCGCGCCAGGACTTCGACCTGCTGCGCCGCGAGGTCGCGGAGCTCGCCGCGGCGATCGACCGTGAGCAGGTCGAGGCGTCCGGGCGGGTGGAGAGTGCCTCCGTGCTGCTGCTGAGCTCGCTGGCCAGCGCGATGTTTGTCATCCTCGGCTTCCTGCTGACCATTATGATCATCTCGCGGCGATGGCTGCTCCGCCCGATCGGAGCGTTGCAGCGATCCGTCAACGCGGTGGCCGCCGGTCGCTACGACACCCGGATCCCCTCCGTCGGCCCCAAGGAGATCGTGGAGCTGGCCGCCGACGTCGAGACGATGCGCGCCCAGCTGGTGCGGCTCGTCCGCCAGAACGAGCGGTCGTGGGAGGCCCTGGCCCAGCAGGGACCCGCCGTGATCGCACTGCGGGACGCGCTCACGCCCTCGCTTCTGCGGGCCCGCGGCCTGGTCCTGCACGGCCGGGTCGATCCGGCCGAGGGCGAACTTGCCGGGGACTGGTACGACGCCTTCGAGCTGCCCGACGGGCGGGTCGCCGTCGTGGTCGGTGACGTCTCCGGTCATGGAGCCGCGGCCGGGGTCTTCGCGTTGCGGCTCAAGCAACTGCTCGACGCGGCTCTGTCGACGGAGATCGATCCCGGTCGGGCCCTGGAGTGGACGGTGGACAACCTCGGCGAGATCGAGGAGATGTTCGCGACCGCGATCATTGCCGTCGTCGACCCGCGGACCGGGGACCTGTACTACGTCAACGCCGGTCATCCCGACGCGCTCCTGCTGCGCCGGGCGGTGCCCGGGAACCCCGGGAACATGGCGTCGGCGGGCGAGTCGCCCGTGGGCGAGGTGTGGGTGGGTGAGCTGCCCACAGGCAAGGTACCTGCGGACGCGGTGCTTCCCGACGAGGCATCCTCACCCCAGGTACCCGCTCCGACCGCTCACCTGGTCGGACCCCGCGATCCCGCCCGGCCGGGATGCGGCCCCGGTGACGGGGCGGGCGGATCCGTCATGGCGGCTGCTGTTGGATCCGCGCAGGCCGTCGGATCCGCGCAGGCCGTCGGATCGGCCTGCGGGCCGGGGGATGGGGCGAACGGTGCCGGCCCCGGGTCCGGTCGGGTGCCGGGAGCCGGTTCCATCGTCGGTTCCCGGCTGGGAACGGCGCAGGTCGTTCGGCTGCCTCCGACGGGCCCGTTGATGTCGAGCCTGCTCGCGGAGCCCGGGGCGTGGGGAATCCAGACGCTGCGGCTCGAACCGGGCGACGTGCTCTTCGCCTACACCGACGGACTGGTGGAGGCACGTGACGAGGCCGGGCGGCAGTTCGGGCTGCACCGGCTGATCGCCGAGATCCTGCGCGATCCCACGCGCACGCCGGTGGCGCTGCTCGACGACGCCTTCGACGCGGTTCGCCGGTACGCGCCCGGACGGCAGGGCGACGACCGTACGGCGATCATCCTCGCCCGTACCGCCCAGCGTGGCTCCACGATCGCGCCCGGAGAGTCATAGCGGCGACATCGGCGTGGTTGCCGGCCATTTCGGGTAGAAGACGCCCATGAACGACGAGTCCGGCCTGGACCGGCCCACCCGCTCGACCCGGTCTCCGCGATCTTTGCGGTCTCCGTCGTCCCGGCTCAGCCCACTGCGGTTGATCGCCGTCGTCGCCGTCGTCGTGCTCGTCCTCGCCGGCATCGCCCTGGTGGCGGGATGGCGGCCGAGCCTGCCGAACCTGTTCGAGGAGAGGACGGTCGACCGCAGTTCCCCGGCGGTGCTGCGTTCCCTGGAAGAGCTGAGCGACTATCACGCCGCCAGCGCCCACTTCGAGGTGGTGGTCGACCTCGAGAAGGACAGCAAGTGGATCCCTGATGCGCTGCGCGGCGAGCGCACCCTGTTCGTCGGGGTCGGTACCGTCGACTCGGTGATCAATTTTGGTGCGCTCGGCAAGGACGCGGTCACCGTCTCCCCGGACCGTCGTGCGGTCACCATCGAGTTGCCGAACCCGACGCTGTCCAGGCCCGAGCTGGATCTCGACCACAGCTACGTGGTGGCCCGCCAGCGCGGCGCGCTGAACCGCGTCGGCGGGTTGTTCGGTGGGGTCGGCACCGACCAGGAGCTCTACCGGACCGCGTCGGCGCGGATGACCGACGCGGCGAAGACGGACGGTCAGGTGCTCGAGCTGGGCAGGAAGAACACCACCGCCATGCTGCGCGGTCTACTCGGCGCGCTGGGCTTTACCGACGTCAGGGTGACCTACGCAGCCGACCGCCGCTAGGCGAACGGAGTGCTCAGTCCGTCGCGGTCAGCCTGCCTTCGTCAGCCCGGCGACCTGTCTTCGTCAGCCCGGCGACCACCCGGTCGATCTCGGCCCGGAAATGCTCCGAGATCTTGATGATGTGCGGTTCGCGGAGCAGGTAGAAATGCTCACACGGAACGAAATGGGTGTCATGGCTCCCGGTGAGGAATGCCGACCATGCGTCCTCCGGGTCCGGATTCTCCGCCGATCGGTACACGAGGGTCCGGCCGGGCCATGGCCGCGGTCGGTAGAAACGTTCGAGAAGCCGCCCGTGGTTGAAGAAGACGTCGAACTGCTCGAGCCCGCCGAACTGTACGACCCCGGTGAGCGGAATCTGCACCATTTTCTTGAGGGTCGCCTTGCTGGTGAAGTTCGCCCGCTGTTCCGGTAGCAGCTTCTGGGTGAACCGCGCCAGCCGGCCGCGGTAACCGCGCGCGTGGTCCTCGGCTGCCTTCGACGACCCGGCGGCGCCGCCCGACCCGGCGGCGCTACCCGACCCGGCCGACTCGATCCGCAGCGAGGCCGGCAGGTAGGTGTCCATGATGGACAGGAAACCGACCTCCTCTCCCGCGGCGGCGAGCTGCTGGGCGATCTCCATGGCGATCAGGCCACCCAGCGAGTGCCCGGCGAGCAGGTAGGGACCCCGGGGAGCCAGGACGCGGATGATCTCCAGGTGGCGGCGGGCGGTCCGCGCGACGCTCCAGTCCGGGACGCCCCGCCGCTCCAGCCCATGCGCCTGGAAGGCGTAGACCGGCTGGTCGTCGCCGAGGCGGCGGGCCAGTGAGTGGAAGCCGAGGGCGAGCGCGCCGGCCCCGGCGAAGCAGAACAGCGGCGGCCGCGAGCCGGTGGTGCGCAGGGGGACGACGGTGGGGTGTCGCGGACCCGACTGCTGCGCGAGTGACAGCGCGCGGGCGAACTCGCCCAGCGTCGGCGCGTCGACCAGCGCCGATGACGGCATGGTGATCCCGAGCTTCTCCGCGACCAGGGTGAGCAGCTCGTTCGCGGCCAGGGAGTCGCCGCCGAGCTCCATGAAGTCGTCCCCGATGCCGACCTCCTCGAGATCGAGGACCCGCGTCCAGATGTCGGCGACGACGATCTCCCACTGCGTTCTCGGCCGGGCGGAGACGGCCGGGGCCTCCGGCGGGGGCGGCAGCGCGCCCCGGTCCACCTTGCCGCGTTCGTTGCGGGGCAGTTCCGCCAGGGGGATGATCGTCGTCGGGACCATCCAGACCGGCAGCTTCTCGCGTAGCCTCCGCCGGATTCGGACCGGGGACAGGGTGTTGCCGTGTACCGCCGGCACGACATAGGCGACCAGCCGGTTCCGCGCCGAAGGATGCGCGACGGCGGTGACGACCGCCTCGGCGATCTCCGCGGAGCTCAGCAGCGCCGCCTCCACCTCGCTCGGTTCGACGAGATAGCCGCGGATCTTCACCGCCGCGTCCCGGCGGCCGAGCAGGATCAGCGTGCCGTTGGGTTCGAACCGGCCGACGTCGCCGGTCCGGCAGGTGGTCCGGCCATCGGTGAGCGGGGTGAAGCGGGACGTCGTCATCTCCGCGTTCCCCCAGTACCCGGCCGACAGGTAGGCCGAGGTGACCTCCACGTCGCCTACCTCGCCGGGATCGGCGGGCGTGCCGTCCTCGCGACGCAGTACCACCTCCTTGCCGGTCGCCGGCAGGCCGGCGGGTACCGTGCCCGCGGGCGGCTGCGTGCCCGGCGGGACCTCGAAGAAGCCGAGGGATGCGATCTCGGAGGCACCGGACCAGTTCACGTAGGTACACGCCGGTGGCACGTGCGGCCGCAGCGCCGTGATGTCGCGTCCGTAGACGGCCTCCCCGCACGTGGTCACGATCCGCAGGTCGGCGAGGACCTGGTCCGGTTCGAGCGAGCCGACGAGGGAGCGCAGCAGAGACGGAGTGGTCTGCAGCGCGGTCAGGTGCTGCGAGGAGATCCAGTCGGCGAGGCCGCTCAGGCCCGCCGCCCGTGGATCATAGGCATACACCCCGGCCCCGTTGAGTAGACCGAACACCACCACGGTGATGCCGGCGGCGAACGAGTACGGCAGCACGAGGGCCAGCCGGTCGCCCGGCGCGAAACCGAGACGTTCGGCGCCGGCGTAGGCGTCGCACAGGAACGTGCCGTTTGTCCACACCACGCCCTTGGGCGCGCCGGTCGAACCGGAGGTGAACACGATGCAGGCCGGATCGTCGACCAGCGGCTGCGGCCACCAGACCGCGTCCGCGCCGTTTGCCGCGATCCACCGGGCGCCGTCCGCGGCCGCCGCGGCGAGGTCCAGGACGTGGCGGGGGCCGCCCCCGGCCAGCGCGGCGAGCAGGGCGTCCGGATTCACGCTGGATTCGGCCGTGGCGTTCGAACCGTTGGTCCCCACCGGCCGCAGGCCCACCGTCGAGCGGGCCACGGAACTGTCGCCCAGGTCGGTCAGCAGGGCCACGCAGCCGGCCTGCCGAACGATCTGCGCCATCCGCTCGGCGGGCACCATCGGATCCAGCGGGACGACCGGGCGTCCGGTTTTCAGTACGCCCAGTACGCCCAGCAGGCCGGCCACGCTGTGCGGCAGCAGGGTCGCGACCGGACCGTCCTCGTTCGCGTCGAGGCGGCCGAGGACCGCCATCGCGATGTCATCGGTCCGGCGATCAGCCTCGGCGAAGGTCATGACGACGCCGGGCGAGACCAGCGCGGGTGTATCGGGCAGGTGCGTGGCGACCTCCCGGAACCGGCTGACCACCGAGGCCGGCAGGTCGTCGAAGTGCAACGCCGGGAAGAACGCGCCACCTTCAGGCGTCGCGACCGCAAGGGACGCGCGCCGACCGCTTTCGTTCAAAGCCACTCCCTCGTCCTGTCCTCTCTCGGCGTCATCGGCTCACAGCGGATGACGATGATCTTGTATCCTCGCCGGTCCTCATCTCGTCAACCGGATGCGGCTGGTTACCCCTGATCGGGGGGCGGACCTCGAATCCCGTATGGTCACGGATGCGCCGGGGCCGGGGCCGGTGCCGGGTGGCTGCGCGATGGGACGGGCCGTTTGTGGTAACTCCGTCCAACAATCTCGTACGGTGCTGCCTCGTACGGTGCTGCAACCGTTCGCTCGTGGTACACGAACAGCCTCCCCAACACGCAGTCCGGTATGGCGCGTGCGACTTTATACCACGGTGCTGTGGCTATCTTGTGGTCACTCCCGGTAACCCTCACTCAAGGGGTA
Organism: Frankia sp. BMG5.23; assembly: GCF_000685765.2. Taxonomy (NCBI): domain Bacteria; kingdom Bacillati; phylum Actinomycetota; class Actinomycetes; order Frankiales; family Frankiaceae; genus Frankia; species Frankia sp. BMG5.23. The sequence continues at coordinate 14,374 of NZ_JDWE01000017.1, read as the reverse complement.
GTTTGTCGGTGGTAATCGGGCTTCGGGTATGTACGGCGCAAACGATTTGCCGTGATCCCGGACTAATTTGATCCCGGGTCGGCGGTTCGGCTGATGGTGCCCGGATCCGGTGCCGCCATTCCGCGGTGTCACGGCGTCACGGCGGCCCGGAGCCCGCGGCGGCCCGGCGCCCGCGGCGGGCCGGAGCCGGGGCCCCGCCGCCCGGCCGCCCGGGGTCGGCCGCTGCGACCGTTCGCCGTTTCGGTGTTCTGCCTCACATCCAACAAATTCCTTACCCCCGCTTGCAACAGCAAGGTTGAGCGCCTTAGACTCATGAACTGTGAGAGCGGGAGGCAATCGAACCGAAGGTGATCCACCCAGGGAGCGCCTGAGGCGCGGGAGCGTCCCGATCGGCATCGATGTACAGAGATCGGCCCTAGAAAGATCAATCTTTTGGAGGGGGAGCATCGTGAGCACCTACCTGTGGGACCCGTTTGCCTCGCTGGGGCGTATGGACCGGGAGTTCGACGAGATCGTTCGGCGTGTCTGGGGCCCGCGGCGTCCGGTGCTTACCGGACGGTCGTCGGTCACCGAGTTCGCCGTCCCGTCGGCTGATGTGGTTACTGAGGGAGCGGATGTACTGATCAACCTCGAGCTGCCCGGGGTCGATGTCGAGCGGGACGTCGCGGTCGAGATCGACCGGGGCCGCCTGGTCGTCCGCGGGAAGCGTGCGGCCGGCAGCGAGAGTGAGCACGCCGGTCGCGTACACCGCGAGCGCTGGCACGGTTCCTTCCGCCGGGAGTTCAGGCTTCCCGAGGGCGTGGAGGCGCAGCGGATCTCGGCCACTTACGACCGGGGCATCCTGACGGTCCGTCTCGTCGGCGCGGCGGCGGAGCCCAAGGCGACCCGGATCGAGATCACCCCAGTCGTCGGCGACGCCCGGCCGGCCGAGGTCGTCGAGGGGGGCTCCCCGGGGCTGCCGGCGGAATCAGCGGAGTCCGCGACGCCGCGGTCCGCCGAGCCGGCCACGCCGGCCGCAGCCGGTTCCACCGCCTGAGGACCGCACCCGGCGTGCGGACGCCGACGTCCGCACGCCGGGCAGCGGTTCCCTCGCGCCGGGCGGCCTACCCCGCTGGACCGGTCGATCCTGCCGGGACCGCCCGGCTCAGCGGCGGCGCGGTCCGGTGCCGGTGGAGGAGGTCCGTCCCGGGGCGGACTGTCCGGCCGAGCTGCCACTCGACGGAGGCGGCACCATCGGCCCGATGTCGCCGTCCGGCGCGGTGTCCAGATCGACGATGACGGGAGCGTGGTCGCTCGTCCCGACACCTTTGCGGGCCGCCCGGTCCACCCAGACCGCGCGCACGCGGCCCGCCACGTCGGCGGTCGCCAGAGCCAGGTCGATGCGCATCCCGAGGTTCTTCGGGAAACACAGCTGGCGGTAGTCCCAGTAGGTGTAGACGACGTCGTCGGGCCAGCGGGCCCGCAGCACATCGATGAGCCCGGCGTCGACGAGTTCCGCGAGTGCCGCGCGTTCCGCCGGGGTGACGTGGGTGGCGCCCTCGAACTGGGTGATGTCCCAGACGTCAACGTCCGTTGGCGCGATGTTGAAATCACCCAACGTCATCACCGCGCCCTGGGTCGTGGCCTCGGCCACCACCTCGCGCAGCGCGGCGAGCCAGGCCAGCTTGTAGGCGTAATGAGGGTCGTCGATGGTCCGGCCGTTGGGCACGTACAGCGACCAGATCCGGATGCCGCCGCAGGTCGCGGCGATGGCGCGAGGCTCGGGACCGGGAAAGCCCGGATCGCCCGGAAGACCCCGCGCGACGTCGTCGAGGGTATCCCGCGACAGAATCGCCACGCCGTTCCACCGGCCGTCGCCGTGATGGGCGACCCGGTAGCCCCGGCGAAACAGATCCTCGTCGAACAGCTCCAGGAAGGCGTCGTCCGCCAGCTTCGTCTCCTGCAGGCACACCACATCCGGCTCGGCCCGGTCGAGCCATTCGATCAGGCGGGCCTGCCGAGCCTTCGCAGAGTTGATGTTCCACGTTGCGATCCGCACATCTGTTGACGGTAGTCCCACGGTCCGACAGGTCTGCCGGGCATGTCGGGTCTGGGATGATGGTCGTCATGGGAATGAGCCGGCGTGTCGACGATGACACTGTCGACAGTGTCATCGTCGACAATGACACTGTGGGCCAAGGCGCTGTTGCTGGCCGGCCGTACGTCATCTGCAGCTGCGCGATGTCGTTGGATGGGCACATCGACGACAGCTCGGCTGAGCGGATGATCCTCTCCAGTGCCGCCGATCTCGACCGGGTGGACGAGGTGCGTGCCGGCTGTGACGCGATCCTCGTCGGCGCGGCCACTGTCCGGCGGGACAATCCCCGTCTCGCCGTGCGCGCGCAGCACCGTCGGGTGGCGCGAGAGGCGGCCGGACGCCCGCCCACGCCGATCAAGGTCGTGCTGTCCGGCGGGGGAGACCTCGATCCGAGCGCTCGGCTGTTCACCGCCGACCCGGTCGAGACGATCATCTACCGTCGGGCTGGATCATCGTTGGCGATCGCCGAGCCGACCTCGTCTCCCGAGCCGACCTCGTCTCCCGAGCCGTCGACGCCGCAATCGGCGCCGGCTGCGATCCGCACCGCGCCCGCTACCCGCGCCGCGCGCGTCATCCTGGTCGAACTCCCCGGTCGGCCCCGGGTCGAGGTCGCCGCCATCCTGACCGATCTCGCCCGGCGTGGCGTCCGTCGGCTGCTGGTGGAGGGTGGTACCTCGCTGCATACGGCCTTCCTCACCGCCGGCCTGGTCGACGAGCTGCATCTCACCGTCGCCCCGTTCTTCGTCGGCGAGCGCGATGCGCCGACCTTCGTGGGACCGGGGGTCTTCCCCAACGACGTCCACTCGCCCCTTCGCCTTGCCGAGGTCCGACAACTCGACGATGTGGTTTTTCTTCGGTATCTGGCACCGACGTCTCACTAAGCGCCGTGGTCCGGCGGCTCGATCGCTTCCGGGCCGGCGCGGATCAGCAACGCCGGCCAGGTGGCAGGCTTTCGCCCCCATCGCGGGGACGTCGTCGGCTGGGCCCAGGCCGCCGATCGGACGATGCACGCGGTCGTCTGGCGGGGTCGGAGGATCATCGATCTTGGGACGCTGGGCGGCCGCGGCAGCCTGGCGACGGCGGTCAACAACCGCGGTCAGGCCGTCGGTTCCGCCCGCCTGCCCGACGGCGGCACCCGTGCGGCCCGCTGGAACTGATTCGATTTCCACCACCCGCCCACCACATTTCCTCGTTCCCCGGACCGGTCGGTGTCCGGGTCCAGCACGCTCCAACCCGTCGTGGCCCGTCTCATGGCCGTCAGCTTTCGGACATGTTGCGGAAGGGGCAGGAAAATTCCCTCTGTACAGGCACACTATGGTGCGTCTGGCGATCGAAGGAGCGAGGGAGAGTGCTGGTGGTTCCGACCCCGCTTCATGTCACCACCCCCGCGGGGGAGGTGACGCTCACCGGAGACAAGCCGGTCGTGGTGGGGCGGGCCCGTGCGGCCGACATTGTGATCAACGATGGCCGGGTGTCGCGCCGGCATCTGGTGCTGCATCCCGACGTCGGCGGATGGCGGATCGAGGACATCAGCGCCAACGGTCTGTGGCGGGATGGCTGCCGTGTGGGCGGTCTCGCCGTCTCCGGGGAGCTTCGGCTCCGGCTCGGCGCGGTGGACGGACCCGAGGTGGTGCTCGTTCCGCGTCCGGCCCCGCCGATGATCCCGCCGACCGCGCCGACCCACAGCCCGGGCGGGGCGCCCATCCCCCTTGCCGGCCCGTCGCCCTCGTCTTGGCCGTCGCCGTCGCTGCCATCGCCGCCGGGCGCGGCGGTGCCGGGCATGGAATGGTGGTCCGAACCGGCGCCGGGCGCTGCGTCGGCGCCCGTCCCGTCGGCGCCCGCGCAGTCGGGCGGGCCCGACCCGGCCGTGGGGCAGGCGACGATGGTGCACGACCGGCGGCGCGTGTATCCGCTGACGATCGGACGGGTGCGGATGGGCCGCTCCCGCGACAACGACATCAACGTGGGCGACCTGCTTGCCTCCCGCCATCACGCCGAGCTGCATATCTCGGTGGCCGGCGTCGAGCTCATCGACCTCGCCTCCGCCAACGGCACCTTCGTCAACGGCCACCGGGTCACCCGGGCACGGGTGATACAACGCGACATCATCGCCATCGGCCATCATCTGTTCCAGCTCGAGGGAAACTCGCTCGTCGAATACGTCGACTCCGGTGACGTGGCCTTCGAGGCGCAGGCGCTGTCGGTGTGGGCCGGCACCAAGCAGCTCATGCACGACATGACCTTCCGGCTGCCGGGCCGTTCCCTGCTCGGTGTCGTCGGACCGAGCGGGGCCGGCAAGTCCACGCTGCTCAACGCTCTCACCGGCTTCCGACCGGCGGACCAGGGATCGGTGATCTACGCGGGACGTGACCTCTACGCCGAGTACGACGAGTTGCGACGCCGGATCGGGTACGTGCCGCAGGCCGACCCGCTGCATGACCAGCTGACCGTGCGTGAGGCTCTGGTATACGGCTCGGAACTGCGTTTCCCCGCCGACACCACCGCCAAGGAGCGGCGGGCCCGGGTGGAGGAGGTCATCGGCCAGCTTGGACTGACCGCGCACGCCGACACACCGGTCTCCCGGCTCTCCGGCGGCCAGAAGAAGCGCACCAGCGTCGCGCTGGAGCTGCTCACCCGGCCCTCTTTGCTGTTCCTGGACGAGCCGACCTCCGGTCTGGACCCGGCCAATGACCAGTCCGTGATGGAAACCCTGCGGGGCCTGGCGAAGGGCGGCGGCGCCGGCTCCGGCGACGAGACCGGCCGGACCGTCATCGTCGTCACCCACAGTGTGCTGTTCCTGGACCTGTGCGACTTCATCCTCGTGCTCGCGCCCGGCGGGCACGTGGCCTACTTCGGGCCGGCGGATGGGGCGCTGCGCTTCTTCGGCAAGGAGGACTTCCGCGAGTTCGCGGCGGTGTTCCGCGAGCTCGAGGCCACTCCGGGCGAGGAGATGGCGGAGCGGTTCCGGGACTCGGAGTTCTTCGTACCCTCCGCGATCGTGGCGCCCGCGGTGCGCAAGGCACCGCCGGAGCTGCCCAGCGTGCGCCAGCAGCCGGTCCGGGCCCAGCTCGCGACGCTGACTCGACGGTACTGGCGGGTCGTGCTCGCCGACCGGTCGTACTTACGGCTGATCATCGCCTTCCCGTTCCTGCTCGGCGTCGTCCCGCAGGTGATCCGCGCCCCGGACGGGCTGCGTGCGTTACCCCAGGCACCGAACACCGACGCGACGAAGGTCCTCCTCGTTCTGGTGCTGTGTGCCTGTTTCATGGGCATGGCCAACTCGGTCCGGGAGATCGTCAAGGAGCGGCCGATCTACCGGCGGGAACGCACGATCGGGCTGTCCCGCACCGCCTACCTTGGATCGAAGATCATTCTGCTGACCGGGATCACCACCGCCCAGTGTCTTGTCTTCACCCTGATCGGGCTGGTGGGCCGGACCCCGCCGAGGGCGGTCGTGCTCGGCTCGCCGGTGCTGGAGTGTCTGATTGCGGTGGGGGTCGCGGCGCTCGCCTCGATGATGATCGGTCTGCTGGTCTCGACGCTGATCGACAACGCGGACAAGACCATGCCGATCCTGGTCCTGGTCACGATGGGTCAGCTGGTGTTCTCCGGGGGACTGACCTCGCTGGTCGGGCGTCCCGTGCTGGCGCAGATCAGCCTGCTCGTCCCGGCTCGCTGGGGGTTCGCGGCCCTGGCGTCCACGGACGATCTCAACGACGTCAGCAAGTTCGGTAACGAGACCCTGCGGACCGACCCGACCGACGGGCTGTGGAAGCACAGCGTGACGATCTGGGTCCTCGACATCGTGATCTGCGTGCTGATCGGTGTCGTGGCACTGATCCTCACTGCCGTCATGCTGCGCCGGATCGAACCGAAGGTCACCCGGCCGACGGGTGCCGGGCCAGGGCCGGCCACTGGTCCGGGTTCGGGTTCGGGAGGGTTGTCGGGTCCGCGGCTGTATGGCACCGGGGTTCCCCCGGCGCACGGTTCCAGGACCGGTCGGTCCATGCCGCTGCGCGGCTGAGCGGTCAGTCCTCCCCGTAGCCCACGCCCCGGAGCAGGTATCCCGGCGATCTCCCTCGCGAGCCGGGCCGTGAGGGGGACCGCTATGCCCCTATATGTGGGTCGACGTGGCGCGAGTGGCCGCAAATCCAAAACCCCCCGCAGCGACCGGTTATCGTAGCGATAAGGTGAGCCGACCGAAGTTCGCTCGCGGTGGGGGATTGGGTATGGAGATCGTCTTCTTGTGCGAGCAGTATCCGCCGATCATCTGGGACGGGGCGGGAGTCTACACACACGACATCGCTCACGCCCTGGTCGCGCTCGGTCATCGGGTTCATATCCTTTGCGCCCAGGGGCGCTACCGCACGGACGAAGATCATGACGGAGTGATGGTGCACCGGCGGCCGCTCCTGCGGTTGCCCGTCACCAGGTTTCTCGGTCCGCTCGGCCGGTCGTTTCAGGGGGAGAACCATCCTCGCGATTCGCTCTCCCTGCGGTTCGTTCTCGCGGTCTCCTATGCTTTTTGGCTGCGTCGTCTCGGTCTGCGTCCCGACGTGATCGAGACTCAGGACGGCGAGACCCGGGGCCTGCGTACCGCCCTGCGCCGCGATATTCCCCTCGTGATCCACCTGCACACCCCGACGATGATGGACGTGCGTCTGCGGGACGGCCGGCTGCACGGCAGGGGCGCGGTGGCCGACCGGATCGACCGGTTCTCCGCGCTGCGCGCCGACGCGCGCACCGCTCCCTCCGAGCTGATCGTCACCACGCTGCGCGGTTTCGGCTGGCTGGATAAGGACACCGACGCGGACGTCATTCCTTACCCGTTCGACCGGTCCCCGTACATGGAGGTGGCTTCGCCCCGGCACACCGACCCGACGTTGCTCGTCGTCGGACGGCTCGAATGGCGCAAGGGGCTGGACGTCCTGATCGAGGCGGCCGCGCTGCTGAAGAAACGGGGTGTCGAGGTAACGGTGGTCTTCGCCGGTCAGTCCTCGGGCACGATCGAGGGCGTGGCGACCGGGACCTGGCTGGAGCAGCAGGCGGTCAAACTCGGCGTCACCTGCCGTTTCGCCGGCCACCTGACCCGTCCCGAGCTGGTCAAGGCCTATGAGGAGGCACGGGTGGTCGTCGTGCCGAGCCGGTTCGAGAGCTTCTCCATCGCGGGTCTCGAAGGAATGGCCTCGGGACGCCCGGTCGTCGCGACCGCGACGACCGGGGTGGCCACCTGGGTGGCGAAATGGAAGGGCGGCACGGTCGTTCCGCCGGAGGACGCCCCCGCACTCGCCGACGCCCTGGAACCTTTCCTCACCGACCCGGAGCTCGCGGAGACGGTGGGTGCCCGCGGTCGGGTCGGCACCGCCGAGCTCGAGCCGCTGCGTATCGCCGCCCTGCGGGAGAAGGTCTACCAGAAGGCCATCGACCGTTTGCGGGCGCGCCACGGAAAAACCTCCGCCGTGGCATGAGGGTAGCGACCCGGATCATCGATTGCCGGTCACGAACCTGATCCAGGCGAAAACCCTAGGGTAGGGTCATGAGCGGTCTGTGCGGTGTCTCCCTGGAACATCCGATCATGAACGCGGCTGGCACCTGCAAGACCGCCGAGGATGTCGAGACGTTCGCCCGGTCGGCGGTCTCGATGATCGTCGTTGGTTCGATTACCCGGGAACCGCGGTCAGGTAACTCCGGCAACGTCTACTGGCCCGGCCGGGTCTACTCGTTGAACGCGCTCGGGCTTCCCAACCGCGGGCTGGACTACTATGCCGCGCATCTGCCCGGTATGGTGCGGCGCGCTCACCGGGCGGGCAAGCCGTTGACCGTCAGCGTCGCCGGGTTCGGTGTTGACGAGTACCGCGAGATCTCCGCGGTCGTGGCGCGGACCGGGGTCGACCTGATCGAACTGAACCTGGCCTGCCCGAACGTCTGGGACGGCGGAACGCAGAAACGCATCGCCTGCTTCGATCCCGGGCACACCGCGACGATCTGCACGGCGGTGGGCGACACGCTGGTGGCGCAGGCTGGTGCCGATCCGGCCCGACGCGTCCCCTACGGAGTCAAGATCTCGCCGTTCTCCGATCCGTCGGCCCTGGTGGAGCTCGCAACGGTGATCGATGAGGTTGCCGCGCGTCCCGGTGGCCCGCGGTTTGTCACGGCGGTGAACACCTTCCCCAACGCCTTCGCCGTTGACGATGCGCACCGACCAGTCGTCGACGTCGAGCTCGCCGGTATGAGCGGGCCGGCGCTCAAGCCCGTCGGGCTCGGTCAGGTGCGCCAGCTACGCCGCCTGCTCCCGGAGAGTGTGGACATCATCGGGGTTGGGGGTGTGACCGGCGGTCGTGACGTCGCCGACTACCTGCTGGCCGGGGCCACCGCGGTCCAGGCCGCCACCGCGTTCTGGAACCGTGCGGAGGATCCGGCCGTCTTCGGTGCCATTCTGTCCGACTGGATCGACCACACCGACCCGGCCGTCCCCTGAAAAGGGTTTCATGCGTGTTTTCCGTATATCTTCCCGACATATTTTTTTCACGTCCTCGGCACGGGAGCCTGTCGCGCCGGATCAGCCTCCGGCTGCCGCGTTTCTCGGTGCCGCTCGGCCCGGCTGCTCGGCGGTGTTCTCCGGGCCGTTTCCCGGGACCAGGGAGATCCGCCGGTCCGGCGGTGGAAACGTCAGCCGGAACGTGAAGGCGGTGGCGGTCGGGCCGTGGGCCCGCAGGTGACGAACCCGGTCCTCGGCCTCGTCCGTCCCCGGCCGATGCCCGGCGGGTACCCACCACAGGGCGTTGGTCGTCCGCTGGATGGGATGAAACCACTCGCGCCGACGGTGTAGGAACGCCCCGTGGCCGCTATGGAAGACGAAGTTGGCCAGTGCCTCCACCGACTCCCACACGGTCAGGTTCACGATGATCGCATGGTCGCCGTCGCCCTCCCACACGAACGTGCGCACGGCGGTGTCGCCATCCTCGGGCCGCGGGCGCCAGACGACACCAGACTGCCGGTCGCCGAGCGTGTTGGTGGGGGTGAGACCGGCGACGAAGTCGGTCAGCGCGGAGGAGCCGGGCGGCGCGAGCAGTCGGGCGATGTTCACCTGGGCCAGATGGTAACCCGTCATGAAGGCAGCCTAGGGAGGTTGTCGCGCCGCCGCCAGGAATATCGGTCAATTACCGGTCGATCATGATCGGCGAGTCGGCGGGTGCAATTTCTACCAGTTTTTCGATGCCGATCGGAACAGCCAGCGAACAGTAACCCCGCCACGAACGGGCCGGCTGATGCCGATGCCTCCCGATCGGCGCCCCATCGTGGGGCTGTCAGATGATCCGTCAGGTGGTGTCGCCGTCGAGGACTCCGCTGGAGCCACCCGGATGGACTCACCCGAGTCGATCATGCGCGCCTCCCACCTATTGGCAACGGCGACGCTACTCTCCGTAGTCGGAGGTGCCGGGAGGGGAAGATCCCAGGATCCCGGGGCGGGCTGTGTCACTTACGTGGAAGCGCGTTTCTCCGCGGAAATCAGCCTGAGTGCGGATCGCTCGAGCTCGGCCGGTGATCCAATTTCGGTTCTCGCTGGCCGAAATGGCCTCCACCGCCGGCAGTATTTGGTCATTTTCTATTAGCCATGGGGGAATCATGGGAAGTTCCGCAAGGAGAAAAGCCGCAGTTGTCGCTCTGTCCACGACGGCGGCTCTGGTCGTCGCCGCGGGGCCCGCGGCCACGAGCGCGTTGGCCTTCGATGGTCACGACGGCCCGAAGGACAAGCACGTCACCAAGCACGTCGTCAAGGAGCACTGGACCAAGATTCGCTGGGAGAAGGAGAGCTGGGACAAGAAGGTCTGGGAGGCCAAGGACAAGAAGGGCCGGGACGACAAGGACAAGAAGGACTGGGACGGTAAGGACAAGAAGGGCCGGGACGACAAG